>DAHXPE010000385.1 GCA_027364495.1 Candidatus Heimdallarchaeota archaeon
TAAATCTTTTAAGAGAAATTTTTATTCAAAACGTCAAAAATTTTTTTGAATAATATTTTCTTATCGTCAGTTTTAACTATTCCATACCTTTATCATCAAAGGCGAGTAATTAAACTGGTATGGATCCCCTTTCTAATGAAAAACACATTTGTAATGTTTCATTTAGCGAACATACTAATCATTTTTACCATAAACTATTAATAATGGCTTTGATATTTTATCTGCATGAATTATAGATGATATTGACTCTTAAAGTGCTCAATTTTTTTCAAGTGAACCATATTCAAGTTCTCTTAATTTTTTTCTCTATGATGCTGTATTTTACAGAAATGTAACAAAATTTGAGATCTCTATGATACCAATTTCACCAGAAAAAGGACTACGCTACTCTGTCATGCAAGCAAGAACTACATATCCTCCATAAGATTATCCATAGGTAATTAATTTAGAAGAATTGATTTCAGGTAAAGTTTTTAGATAATGGCTAGAGAACTATATCCTTGAACAGAATTTAAACGTAATTCTACATTATCCAAAGCATTAAGCGTTCGGCCATAGTCAACTGATCCACAGACATTTGGATAAACCACTGCAATTAATTATAAAGAAAAATTAGACTAATTGATTAAAATCTGGTATCATCTATACTTCAGGTCCTCTATTAATCATTTATATTTAAGATTTTCAATTTAATAGGCATTTTTTGGTAAGAATTATCGACCCAATCATAGCTATAATAAATCTATTGCTTTAAAACATCACGAAACGACCTCATGATTTCATCAGTCGTCTTCAGTCATTTTTCGCAATTCCATCTTTTTTTAAAAAACAAAATTTGAAGATTAAATCTACCTAAAAGAAAAAAAATTTTTCATTCTCAATCAGAAATTTTTATTATGGTATAATTTAATTTGTTATATACGTGAATAGTCATGAGAAGAAAAGAATTCGAAAAATATGATGAAAAAGAGTATATAGAACTCATGCAAGCTGAAAAGATAGGTCAACTAGGAGTTATTGACGCAAGTGGGTATCCTAGAATTATTCCTGTCAATTATATTTTTTATAACAATAATATATACTTTCATGGAGCTATGGACGGAGAAAAATATGAATTACTTCAAAAACAGCCTAAGGTGACTTTTAGCGTTTATCAGCCTTACTCTTATATTCCATCTTACATTATTACTAATATTGCTTGTGAGGCAACAATTTTTTTCAAATCGGTTCACATTCGTGGACGTGGTTTGCTAGTAGATGATTTTAATGAAAAAATAAAAATTCTGAATGCATTAATGGAGAAACATCAACCAGAAAAAAAATATGAGGATATTGATCTTTCAAATCCTAAATATTATCATTACATGGAAACCACCTCTATTTTTTGTATCTCTCCATCAGAAATTACTGTTAAACTAAAATTTGGTCAGAATTTAGGTTCTAATGTAATTTCCCATATTATATCGTATTTGGAACAAAGAAAAGAGCCGATAGATTTGGAAACGGTTAAAGAAATCAAGAAAAGAAGACCCATTTGAGAAAATAAAATTAGCTTCTCAAATTTGGTATAAGATAACGTCTTGGCCAAACATAGGCTATATTTTCAGCTTTTAGCCAATCAATCATTTTTAAAATTTCCCCTATATTCAAGACAATCCACAGAATAATCCTCATGATCCAATCAACTAATGATACTAGGTTATTGGAAATAATGAAATAAAAGAAACATATTGTAATTTAGAGAAATTAAATTATTGCTGTTGAGATATCTGGATTATAATATGACTTTCCATTTATATTGAATATAAAAATGTGGGCAATAAAGTTACCAAGTGAAATCAATATTGTGGGCTATTCCTAACCCTATAATCTGTTCTGCATATACTGCAGCTAGAAAATAAAATGTCAACCTATGCCTAAATTAATAACGAAAGCAGTTTTAGGGTTAAATGGATACCTATCAGGTTGTGTACTTGAAAAGAGTGCAGAATTAACAATATCAGGAAAATAACCAAGATATAAAATTTATAGTGGAAAGTCCCACTGGTATTACAAGGATTATGAAAAAAGTCAATCCTTTTTTTTAGCTTAGGCTAAAATCATAATTTTTAAGAACTAACTTTCGATTTAGAAAATTAACTAAATTAACTGTTTCTCAAAAAATAGATTTAGTTTTTATAACTTTAAAAAAAGTAAATATATTGACATTTATAATAGATGAATTGCAATTATGACTGGCGTTCATATAATTGGCTCAGGAAGAGCTGTTTGTGGAAAAAGTGATTATTCAATTAGAGAATTGATACTTCAATCCTGTGGGGAACTTTTTGATAAAGTTAATATTGTTCCAGATAAGATTATCGTCACCAACATGTCCGCTGATCAATTTACAGGACAAAATCATTTGGGAGCTTTTGTTGCAGATCAACTTGGTCTTACTGGTATTCCAGCAATGCATATTGAAGCTGCTTGTGGTTCTGGTGGTGTTGGTGTCAATGAAGCTTTTATCTCATTAAAATCAGGGTATTTTGATTCAGTTCTTGTGGTTGGAGTTGAAAAAATGACCAATGTTACTACCCCACAATCAACATCCTATATGGCTGGCGCATCTGATTTTGAATGGGAGATTTCACCAGGTACAACCTTTCCTGGATTAAAGGCATTAATAGCAAAACGTTATATGCATGAATTTAGTGTATCTGAGGCTGATTTAATGCAATTCAGTGTCATTTCACATAAGAATGCTATGACCAATCCCTATGCAATGTTTCAAAAAGGTTTGACTCTTGAAAAAGGATTGGAAAGTCGAATGATTGCAGATCCATTAAAGTTATTTGATTGCAGCCCTGTATCAGATGGTTCTGCAGCTGTTTTGTTAGTTAATGATAAGATAAAAAACCAGAATTCTCATCTACCAAGTGCTGAACTTATTGCCAGTCGTTATGCAACGGATTCAATATCATTACAGGAACGAGCTGATTTGTGTGAACTGAGAGCAAGTAAAATTGCCTCCAGACAGGCTTTCAAGGATGCAGGTATAACTTGGAAAGATGTTAAGGCTTTTGAAGTACATGATGCATTTACCATCATGGGCGCTCTTTCCTTGGAGTCGTTTGATATTGTTGAAAAGGGTAAAGCACCAGTATTAGCGAAAGAAGGTCAATTGGCTTTAGATGGAGATATTCCCTATAATACTTTTGGGGGACTAAAGGCAAGAGGGCATCCAGTTGGTGCAACAGGAGTTTATCAGGTAGTTGAAAATTATCTTCAACTAACAGATCAAGCTGGAAAAAATCAAGTACCAGATATTAATTATGCTCTAGCCCAAAACATTGGTGGTTCAGGAGCAACAATCAGTGTAAATATATCAAAGCGAAATTAAAAAGGAATGGAAACAATATGACAACAGAAGAAATAATTGGTGTTCAATGTACGAGTTGTTCGACGAAAACCTTTCCTAAAAGAAATTTTTGCCCAAATTGCAGAAGTATGAAACTCCAGAAATGGAAAGTTCCCACTAAAGGAGTTATTTATAGCTATACAATTGTTCACTTTCCAATAGAGAAATATGATGATGCACCGTACTATGTTGGATTAATTTCAGTTGAATCTGATAAAAAACCACTTATTACAGCAAAATTATCCTTCAAAGATCTTTCGAAATTAAAAATTGGACAAACCGTATCATTAATGGTCAATAAAAACTTCGGTCCTTTTAATAGAAACATCATAGTTGCTTCAGTGGATGATTAACAATGAGCTCCCAAGAGGAAAAAACTAATCCTTTTTATTTGAAAAATAATAATTTTAATGCTAATATGTATTCGACGATGCTATTGATAGTATTTGTTTTGCTTGTTACAGTAATTGTATTTAGCTATTATTCCTTTAGGATATCTTCACTTATTTTACTTATTCCTGTGCCATTATTTTTATTCGTCTATTTTCTAGGTGTTTCTTATTCGGAATACCAAGCTAAATATGATTTTATAAAAACGACAACTTCTGGAGTTGAATACCACCATTCTCCAAAAATAACTCATGGTTGGCTACCTCACAAAGGGTTTATTAAATATACTGACATTAAATCAATCAGAGTTGTCCAAATTAAAACTGGACTCGATTTATTAGAAGAACGTATGAAACAAGCTCAATTTCAGATTGATAGCTTTGTTAAAAAACAACTACTATTAGAAGTAACGTTAAATAATGATAAAGTCATCCGTATAGGAGAAAGACTTCCATCTACTGGTATAATTCAAGCTGCAGTTGTAATTGAATCTGGAGCTAAATTAGGCAACTTATTTACTAGCTTTTCGGAGAAATTTCCAAATTTAGCAAATGCTGCGAAGAGTGTAATCAATTTATTTTTTCATAATCCAAAAAAGGAATAAATTCATGTCATATCTGAGTTTAGCAATGTTATCAACGTCTTCCGGTGTGTTCATCTTGATTATGATTTTGTAGCTCTTTCTAATCGTTTGTAGTCTCTCAGTTTCACCTTAGGGAGCATGAGAAGAAAGTAATTTCATAAATTTACATATGGATTTTGATTTTATGTCTGCTATAAGTAGGACAGACGGAGGACAAATGAATTCCGTCAGAGATTGAATCAGTAATTGAAAAGATAAAAAAACGGCAAAAGATGATATTTACTAGAAAATAAGCCCCCTGCAAGGGTCTCAGTTGCATCTACCATGGTAAAATTTATTAAAAAGGAATAAATAGCAAATATATAATAATAATCATGTATTTAAATTATAAAATGATTATTGTGATATCAACTCAGTATTTATAAATTAGAATTTTGAATATTAGAGAAATATTTCAATTTGCACGTCGTTCAGAAAAAGCTATCATTTTTATAGATGAAATTGACGC
>DAHXPE010000401.1 GCA_027364495.1 Candidatus Heimdallarchaeota archaeon
AATAAAAATAAAAAAATTAAGTTTGTTGGATACAAAGTCAGAACTGGTGGTTTAGAGGCAAAAGATTTTCCATCCATAGACAAATTATCAAGTATTATATTTGAATGCAATAATTTTGGTGTTCAAATAAAAGCAACTGCTGGCCTTCATCATCCAATCAGACGATATGATAATTCGGTTCAAACACATATGTATGGCTTCATCAATGTTATTAGCGCCTGTGTTCTTGCATCTATTCATGAATTAGATTTTACTACTATTTATGAGATTTTACAGGATGAAAATCCAGAGAACTTTAAATTTTCTGATCAGAAATTTACATGGCAAAAATATGAAGTCACAAAAGAACAGATCGAATTTTCTCGAATTAAATCTTTTAGCTCGTTCGGTAGTTGTAGTTTTGATGATCCACGTTTCGATTTACAAACTCTTGGACTTTTTCAAGTAGAATCATAATTTTAACTGGTAAATATCTCATGTTTTCAGAAACAACAGATCCTGACCTTAAATCATTTATTGAAGTATCAGAACAAAATCATTTTCCTATTCAAAATTTACCATATGGAGTTTTTGCATTACCTTCATTTAAACAACCTCATATTGGTGTTGCAATAGGTGAATTTATCTTAGATTTATTCGTCCTGAGTAATGAAGGACTCTTAATCGAATTTGAAAATCATAAAGTGTTCACCAAACCAACACTGAATGATTTTATGGCTTTAGGAAAAAAATTCTGGTCTCAAGCTCGTAAACTTATTAGTGCTCTCTTAAGAAATACTAATCCTATTATAAGGGATAACGAAGAACTTAAAAACAAATGTCTTGTAGAGCAAAAAAAAGCAAAAATGGTAATGCCTGTTAATATAGGTGATTATACAGATTTTTATTCTTCAATCTATCATGCAACAAATGTTGGTATTATGTTTAGAGGGAGGGAAAATGCCCTACAACCAAATTGGAAGCATTTACCAGTAGGTTATCATGGAAGAGCAAGCTCTATTGTTTTAGATCATGATGTCAAAAGACCAAAAGGACAAATCTTCAGAAATTCTGATACAAAACCAATATTTACTTCTTCCAAAAGACTGGATTACGAGTTAGAAATGGGATTTTTTGTTGGTCCTGGAAACGAAATTGGTATACCTATAAAAATCGAGGATGCAGAAAATTTTATTTTTGGAATGGTTATTGTCAATGATTGGTCCGCTCGTGATATTCAAAAATGGGAATATGTGCCTTTAGGTCCTTTTAATGCAAAAAATTTCTTGACTTCAATTAGTCCATGGATTGTAACAATGGATGCACTAGAACCGTTCATAATTCCTGGAGAAAAACAGGATCCTGAACCTGTTGAATATTTGCAAAGGAAAAAGGATTATACCTTCAATATCAATTTAGAAGCTTATATTAAAACCGAAAATATGCAAGAACCTTATAAAATTAGTGATACCAATTGTAAGTATCTTTATTGGTCAATGGATCAGCAACTTGTTCATCACACCATAACTGGATGCAATTTACGGACAGGAGATCTATTGGCTTCCGGTACAATAAGTGGACCTAAGCCACAAGAACGTGGATGTCTACTAGAATTATCTTGGGATGAAGAAAAGGGATCTGTGCCTTTGGTCTTACCTTCTAAAGAAACTAGAACATTTTTAGAGGACGGAGATGAACTGACTCTCACTGGTTATGCTCAAGGAAAGAACTATAGAATAGGTTTTGGAGAAGTAAAAGGAAAAATAATCCCAAATAAAGATTGAGCACGAAAACGATAGTTTAAAAGTTTTTTTCTCAAACTTTAATTATTCTATCCTAGGTGCATTTTATGACCAAATCGGAAAAATATGAATATTTAGAGGAAAGCAATTCTTTTTTAGCAAATATTAAACGAAATTTAAACATCGTTACCATTAACGAATATGTAATGTTATTATTAGTTGGAATTTCAGTTCTTTTGCTTTCAGGCCTCATTTTTGTTCTTTCGAATAATCTTCAATTATATGCTAATGATCAGTATGGAATGAGAATTATTTTTTATCAGCCAGTTTTAGCAAAAGGTTCACATTCGGAAATAGGGAATAGGATTTTCAACATTTGATACTTCTAAAAGGAGTATTGAAAAAAAATTTACCCTAAACCGGCAAAGGAAGGGAAATTACCGGTTTCTTTATATAAATATATAAAAAACAAAGTTAAAGCAGCAATAATAAAAATAGAAGTTCCAATTATAAGAATCTGTAACGCTTTATTCTGATCATCAATATAAGATGTTGAATTTTTCATTAAATATAAACCAACAACTCCTATGATAATAACAGCACTGACAACAAACATTTCAATGACATATTGCGTCCCCAAGCCATTTGGGTTAAAGATTTGACCATTTGCTAAAACTGGCGGTTTAGGGGATGTCGGATCAGTTTTACCAAGTGTGATTAGTAATCATTCGATTGATATTCGAGTTATTATTCCCTTTTATAGAAATGTTCAAGATTATTTTAACACACACGCAGAACATAAATTCACCAAAATTGTTTCTGATCTTGATGTGAGTTTTGAAAAATTTTATTACGGAATGAAGAAGGTCTATTCATTTAATGTTTTACAATCTTTTTTAGCAAATAATCCAAAAGTGATTATTTATTTCATAGATATTCCA
>DAHXPE010000411.1 GCA_027364495.1 Candidatus Heimdallarchaeota archaeon
TGATTTCAAAATAGAATATTCTCAGTTTACTGAATCCAACAAAGATAAATTTATTTATTTTATGAACCGAGTGCTGGAAAAAAACCTTTCTTTTACAGAAGGAGAACTAATAGATGGTTTCTCAGGTACAATTTTAGCCGATATGACCTTCGATGGTAAACAAAATAAAGCGCTTTTAGATGAAATCTTGGTCCAAATCGAAGATAATAATGAAGATTTAACATCTTTAAAACTTTTTATGACATTCAAATTTTCTGAATTAGCCATTATTGATCCAAAAGAAAAAGCAAAAGCTAATTTTAAAAAAGAATCTGAAAGACAAGCAAATTTAGAAATGATGGATGAAACTGCTATAATTATTAATTTCATTTCGAAGAAAAACACTAAATGTGTTCAATCCAAGCATTTACTTGAACTTTATCCAAAAGCTACCAGGCAAGAATGCTTTCAAAAACTCAAAGGTATTTCAGAACAGGGTTTTCTGACCCAATCTGGTCCTTGGTTTTTATTGAACAATAATCTTCCATTTAACCTTTAATGAATTACTTGTACAAGTTTTGAAAATATTTTTAAAGTCGTTTTACTAAGAAAATGAATTATTAAATTTAATCCAAGATTTTGAAATTGAAATAAGGTTTTTATCCTTGAGGTCATGCAAGCAATTCTGTAAAATTGTTAATGAAGTACCAGAAAATTTATTTTTGATATTTTTTATCTGAACTGAACGTTCAGCATTTCTTAAATACATAAGAATTTCTGATTCTAGTTCTGAAAGATTTTGAACACTTAAAAAGAAAATATCCTTTACAAATTGCATCAATTCTTTATGGAGTTCAGGTGGACCAACAACAAGTTGGTCATAGTGCCTGCTTGTAAAGGTTAAATCTTTACCATATAAATCTGTAACAAGAAGACCTGCATTCCTACATATTATTAATGCAGAAGCAAGATCATAAAAGTTGCCTTTATCACCAACACCCCAAAATAAACCTCCATCTAAAGTTCCATTAGCTATCAGGCACATGTGTTGAGCAAATGAACCATCATACCTAAGAATACGACCTATATGATCAACATCAGCTGTACCCAAAATTTTTCTAAAATAAGAAGGATGATGGTCAGAAAAATCAATTAAAATTCGAGCTCTTTGCAAAGGAACATGTTGGTCGTTAGATAATTTAATCGTTCCATTCAAGAAGGTATCTTTATCCGATGCAGTATATAACATCTCTGTAAATGGGTTATAAACAACCCCTGCTAAAACTTCTTTTGTTTTATTATTAACAGCAGCCACTGAAACACTAACAAAGGCAATATTACTTCTAATAAAAGCATTTGTACCATCCAACGGATCAACAAACCAAATAATAGTCTCAGAATTGCTACCCTCTTCTCCTTCTTCCTCACCAATAATTAGAGCATTTGGATTATATGATTTGATAAGTTTTTTAATAATTTTTTCAGATTCAATATCTAAATTAGTAACGAAATCATTTTTCTTCTTTTCTCGTATAATGAATTCTTTATTAGCAAAATATTGATCATGAATATATTTACCACCTTGTAAAGCTGCTTCTTGAGCGATAGATAACAACTCATTAGCTTTAAAATGATTCGATTTAATAGCCAAAAAATGTGCCTCAGCAAAAGAACTTTAATAAAAGTGATTATAAAAATTATGTGTATTAATTTTGCTTCATAGCTATTCAAATTAAAATGCAACTAAATTTTTTTACTTCCCAAGTGAAATATTTTATTTAAATTCAAAATTTTAACTAAATTTAAAAATTAAAACAAAATTAATTATAAACATTACAATATATACGAATAACTATTATCAAAACAATCAGTGAAGTAAATGACTGAAGAAGCATTACAAGATAAATACGGAAAAAGTGGAATATGTTTTGGTTGCGGACCAAGCAATCCAAAAGGATTACAGATAAAAACATTTGTTGAAGGTGAAAATAATTATGTTGTACGATTTCACCCAAAACCTGAACATCAGGCATTTGAAGGAGCTTTGAACGGGGGAATTATTGGAGCAGTTTTTGATTGTCATTCTAATTGGGCTGCAGCCCATGCAATATATTTACAGCATCCAGAAAAAGATTTTCCTTCAACTGTCACCGCTGAATACAAGGTAAAGCTCAAAAGACCAACGCCCTATGGTGTTGAACTATTATTTAAGGCTAAAGTCGTAAATTTAGATGGACCAAAAGCTACGGTAGAAGCTGAGTTGATAGCAAATGATAAAGTTACAGCAACTTGTACAGGGGTGTTTGTAGCAGTGGAACCTGGTCATCCAGGCTATCATAGATGGGGCTAATCAAGATAGTAGTAAATTAATTCCTGTCAACTTGCTGTCAACTTGCATGTAAAATGTGCGATTTATTGATTATAAAAAATCCCTTGATTATAAAAAATCAAAAAAAGCATAATAAAAATTTAAAACTACCAAAATTTTGAATCATCAAGAAAGTTAAAAGAAAATGATTTAGATACTTAACAATCCTATCTCATAATTTAGCTTTTTTGCTACTTTTTTTCTCGTATTTTTTGATCAATATCCGACATAATTCAATAAATTAATAAAATTAGTTTGCAGTAGTTGTGAATTTTTTTAATGACAGTTTGCTACACGTGGTCTATGCCACAATTGGTTATACTCGTCACAATTCACTAGCACATTTTCCATACACGTGATCTAAGTCACAAAAAGTTTACGTGCTTTTTTAGCTACTGCAAGGATATTAATGTTATTGAAATTTTGTAAGTGTTTAACTAGTTTTCGACAAAAATCACTGCAGCTATCGAAACGTTTTTAG
>DAHXPE010000421.1 GCA_027364495.1 Candidatus Heimdallarchaeota archaeon
CTAAAAACATTTTAACGTCTAAATCTTCTTGGAATTTATTTATCATTAAACTAATTTCTTCAAAAGTGGCTTTTCGTTCGGAAAGATAAAGTAAAATTAATGCCATGTAAAAATGATCAATTTTAACTATATTCGAATCCAATTTAAATGATATTTTTCCTATTAATTCGGAGATTTTATAGAATTTTTCTTTTTCTTCAACCCTATATCCTAGTACAAAGGATGATAATATCTTTTTAGTTTCCTTTTGGGTCCTTAATTCATATATTTGTCAGGTTTCAAAAATAATGATTCAATATAAATTTAGATTTATGTAGTTCAATTAATCATTTTGATAATGAAATGACTACTGAAGTTTTGCATCAGTGAGGCAACTCCGCATCAAATGAAAAAAATATAGCATAAAATGACAATTTGAGAAAATAATAATTCCAATTCTGCTTATGGAATGAATTCAATGCAATAATATTCATGGATCAAATTATAAAAGGAATTTCTTTCTAATAATGACTCATAAAGACATTTCAATGAATTCATGTGTTTTTCATTAGACAATATCTCTGCTAAATTTTCAAAAAATTCATTGGTTTATATTCCCCATGTACAATGCTCTTATAAAAGTTTTTTGGTCAAATAATAATAATAATAAAAAATCCCTGAAACTTATCCTTTCGTCTTGACTTTTCATCAGATAAAAACTCTTCAATAAATACTCTTTTAAATTATTCTGTAATTTTAGTCGTAGATTAGTAATTTAATGGGTAATTAATATCACGATTGCTCTACTAAAGAATTATTTTGAATTTTTATTTATATTTTTTCTATTATATTATTAAAATTGGTATATTTTTTCTTTAGTAATTCGTTTGCAATAAATTTTTCTTCTAATTCATTTATTAAAGGAGATATTTTTTTAAATTCTTCAATGGATGTGTTTATAGATCTTTCAGGTAAATTCCATTGACCGTTATTCCAATATAGACTTGGTGGTAAATTATATGTTTTTAACCCGTGATTTACAAAATTAGTATATATTTGATATTCTAAACTAAATAACTGAAGGAATTCATGTAATTGATTAATATTGCGGTTCACATATTCTTTATTTATGGTGATCCATATTACTATTCCTTTTTTATATTTTATTATTGTTCCAGTAGGAAACGTTGTTTTTAATAAAGCAATTATTTTTGAAATAATTTTTAATTGTCTGTTTTTTAAAGATGTAATCCAGATCAGTATTTCGGTCAAATCTAAAGAAGAGGTATAATAAATTCGTCTATAAAACATTTCATCAAAAATATTTTTTCTAGCTAATTTATTTTTCACAAATATTTTATCAAAATCAGAGTTAGAATTATAAAATGTATTATATAAATGAATTATAGTATCTAAATTTTCTTGTTTTAATTTTATTATGCCTTCATTTTCTAAATTATCCATCGTATCAATTATGTTAGACGGGTTAGTAGGAATTTTTATTGATAAACTCCAATTTGGTGGATGTACAGAATTTTCATTAGAATCCTGATTATCAATATAAGTATATCCTTGGTTTTCAAACAAATCGAATTCATTGAATAAATTTGGCATGAAATGAGAGTTGTATCTTCTTTTTTTGGAATAATAGTTAAAACTTATTGAATATTCAATTGAATCAACGATATTGTCTTTAAAACCAAAATTTTTGGTAAATTTATCTGTGGAAATTCTATGAATTATAAATAATGGTTTATTATTTTCCTGTGTTGCTAACCATAAAGGGAAAAGGGGAAGCTTAGAGTCCTGATTATTTGTAGTAGGATCTATTAAAATTTCTCCTAAATTCCAAAATTGGTAATTAGGAACCACCCCAGCAATCAAAAGGCTATGTGCTTTATGCAAATGATTAAAAAATATTTTTTCTGTCAATTCCGGTAGATAAATTGGCTTATAATCCTTTAATTTGTATTTATAAATTAAGTTATCAGATCCAGCATTAATGAATTCATCAACAAATTTAACAGAAAAATATAGAGTTTCCAATAATTCATTTGAAATCCCAGACTTGGTTTTTTTATTATTCCATAAAAGAGTATAAATATCATATTGAAATTTTTTCCAATCCAAATTTTCTATTTCTAACATAGATTTAATTTCATTTTTGCTATTTTGATAAGAAAAAGATTCCCACAATAATCCAGGAAAATTGTATGATCCTAAACCATTAAATACAAAATTAACACCCATTCCAGTATTTTGAACAATTTTAATATCTAGTTGATTCTTATATTTTTGATAAAGAGTTTCTACATAAGGGCTCTGCTTTTCACTAAGAATAAGGTATTCTTTTTTTAGTATATTATTAATGGCAACTAATTCTATTTGTTCTAGCATTTCAAGTAGATCAACTATAAATCGTTTCACTAATTCAGATTCATTTTCTTTTTCAGTTGCTTTTCCATTTGTAGGATAATGATTATTTGTCTTATTAGCTATTTTTTGCACTTTCTTAATTCATTTTAATTAACTTATTACGTTATATCTACTTTTTTTATAATATATTTTTTACAATATCTCCTTTTAAGAAAATTAATAAAATTGTAAACATCTTTTCTTTCGTAGGATTGAGTTTTTTATTTTTAAAAGTTACCTGACAAATAAAAATTCTATACTGTCGACAAAAAAACTAAAACTGATGACAAAAAAACTTAAGCTGATGACAAAAAAACTAAAACTGACTACAAGAAAACAACTGCTCATATTAGATTAAAATTTAAGAAACAGGATGAAAAAAAGGATGAGGCAACAGACAATAGGTACATTTCTTATCATTTTATGCCTAATATTTTCGATAGCGAATAACGATGAGTCGATACTAAATATACAACGAATAAAAAAAACAGATAATCATAACCAAGTTGAACAGTATCAGGTCTATCAGAATAATGAAACTTTATCAAAAACGAATAAGCAACCAATAAATAGTCATTTAGTTCAGAAACAATCCAGACTACAACCTGTTAATTCTGTCAAGGCAAGCTCAAATACTACCGGATTTATTTCAAAATGGGATACATCGATATTAAGCTTGACTAGTAGCAACACTAGCCAGATTACCTTGCCTCTAGTATCTGATGGAGTATATGGCTTTACTGTTTCTTGGGGTGATGGAAATTCAAATTTAATTACAAAATTTAATCAATCAGTGGTAACACATACGTATAGTGCTCAGGGGACGTATACTGTAAACATCACTGGAACAATTATCGGTTGGAGATTTAATGAATCAGGGGATGCAGTAAAACTCATTCAAATAGCAAATTGGGGATCTTTAAGACTTGGAAATGGCGGGTATTATTTCTCTGGAGCATTAAATTTGGTTTTAACACCAACAGATGCACTGGATCTGAATGGTACAACTGACCTTGCTGGAATGTTTGCAAATTGCAATTCATTAGGAAGCTCAGGAGACCTTAATTCTTGGAATGTTTCTCAAGTTACTAATATGAGTGGTATGTTCCTAGGAGCATCTAATTTTAACCAGTCAATTGATTCCTGGAATGTTTCAGAGGTAACTGACATGAGTTATATGTTTGATAATGTAATCTATTTTAATCAGCCACTCGAATCTTGGGATGTTTCTCAAGTTACTAATATGAGTGGTATGTTCCTAGGAGCATCTAATTTTAACCAGCCAATTGGTTCCTGGGATGTTTCACAGGTAACTGACATGAGTTATATGTTTGATATGGCAATCTATTTTAATCAACCACTCGAATCTTGGAATGTTTCGCAGTTAATTGATATGGAAAGAATGTTTGACGGAACAACTAATTTCAACCAATCACTTAATTCATGGAATGTTTCAAAGGTAACTGATATGAGTAGTATGTTTTACGTTGCATTCATTTTTAACCAACCACTTGATTTCTGGGATGTTTCAAAAGTAACTGATATGAGTTTCATGTTTGATAATGCAACCAATTTTAACCAACCGCTTAATTCATGGAATGTTTCTAAGGTAACTGATATGGGTTGTATGTTCGCTAATACAGCTTCTTTTAACCAGTCACTGAACTCATGGAACGTTTCACAGGTAACTGACATGAGTGGGATGTTCCAAGAAGCAACTAATTTTAACCAGCTAATTAACTCTTGGGATGTTTCTAAGGTAACTGGCATGAATAGTATGTTTGATAACGCAATCTCTTTTAACCAGCCACTTGACTCATGGGATGTTTCAAAGGTAACTGACATGAGTGGGATGTTTGATAATTCAATCTCTTTTAACCAGCCACTTGACTCATGGGATGATTCTAAGGTAATTGGTATGGCAGAGATGTTTGCAGGAGCCACCAGTTTTAACCAGCCACTGAATTCGTGGGATGTTTCACAGGTAACTGACATGAATAGCATGTTTGATAATGCATCTAGTTTTAACCAGCCACTTGACTCATGGGATGTTTCACAGATAACTGATATGAGTTATATGTTTGATAATGCAATATATTTTAATTAACCACTCGAATCTTGGGATGTTTCGCAGATAATTGATATGGGAAGAATGTTTGACGGAGCAACTAATTTCGACCAACCACTTGACTCCTGGAATGTTTCAAAGGTAACTGATATGAGCTATATGTTCTCTTATGCGATCAGGTTTAATCAGCCTCTTGACTCGTGGAATGTTTCACAAGTAACTGACATAAGTTTTATGTTTGATAATGCAACCAATTTTAACCAATCACTTAAATCATGGAATGTTTCAAAGGTAACTGATATGGGTTATATGTTCGCTAATACAGCTTCTTTCAATCAGCCACTGACGGTCTGGAACGTTTCACAGGTAACTGACATGAGTGGGATGTTCCAAGAAGCAACTAATTTTAACCAGCCAATTGACTCTTGGGATGTTTCAAAGGTAACAGATATGAGTGGGATGTTTGATAACGCAATCTCTTTTAACCAGTCACTTGACTCATGGGATGTTTCAAAGGTAACTGACATGAATGGAATGTTTGATAATGCAATCTCTTTTAACCAGCCACTTGACTCTTGGGATGTTTCAAAGGTAATTAGTATGGCAGAAATGTTTGCAGGAGCCACCAGTTTTAACCAGCCACTGAATTCGTGGGATGTTTCACAGGTAACTGACATGAATAGCATGTTTGATAATGCAACTAGTTTTAACCAGCTACTTGACTCCAGCGATGTTTCACAGGTAACTGATATGAGAGATATGTTTGCTGATATTTCATTATCTATTTCTAATTACGATAAATTATTGCTTGGTTGGTCCACCTTACCTAATTTACAATACAATGTAGTTTTTGATGCGGGTAATTCTCATTATAGTGCGACTGCACAGCATGCACGTGAAAAACTAATAAAAAACTTTGGTTGGAACATAACTGATGGAGGATTATCGGAAAATTCATTTTTGACGACACTTGGAATTTCAACATTATTCTTCATTGTCTTGATTGGCGTTATTGGGGTTTCAGCTGTTGTTTCAGTTACTTATTTTGGACACAAGAAAATGAAAAATGGAAAGCTAAAAAAAGATTTGAAATTCTTGAATTATTTTAAAAACATTGTCTTTAAACATAAAAAAATTGCTAACTAACCAGTTAGTAGTAAAATATTTGATAAAATACAACAAATCATGGATGAAAATAAGGAAAATTAATCAGATATCTTTCAATGTAAGATCAATCAATACTATTCCCTTGATTACATCGCCAACCTTGTCTAAATTCAAACCAATTTAATCTGATAGCAATTGCACCTATTATATTATTTGTTTTGGGTTTAATTTGTTTATTTGTTTTATTTTTTCGCATAAACAGATTCAACGAAAATGAACTTAACTCATG
>DAHXPE010000429.1 GCA_027364495.1 Candidatus Heimdallarchaeota archaeon
ATTATTAGGTAGTATAGGAATGGGGATACTTCCATTTTTACTATCAAATCTGTTTCGGTTTAAAATGACCTTTATTTTAAATTATAAATTTGCTCGTTATTTCCTTTTTTTGATTTTCGTGAAAAAAAAATTTAAGGAATGATTTCCGTTCCGTTATTTATTTCCGGATACATAAAGTCTTCAAGACTAAAATCTCCTTTTGAAACGAAATCGTTAATTTCAGGTATAAGTAGTCGTAATTTCTCTATCAAGAATTTGGTTGCATTACACACTTCTATATAATCACTTTCTAGACCTGGTTTAAAGAAATTAGTATACAAACATCTTCCTCCGCAAATATCTCTCACCTCGCATGAAGTACAAGGTTCTTGAAGATGAACTTGTTTTATAGTTGAAAGTTGAGAATCCAACGACCCAACAACTGCTTCTGGTTCTTCAGGACAGATGGGACAAAAAATAAGTGAGCCATCAGTCGAAATGGTATAAGATGAAACTCCTGCCCCACATCTAATTGCCGTTTGAGTGTTTGTTAGAAGAGTAGTAATTATACCCAGAAAAGGAACAATTCCTGGAATTTTTTTAGTAATTGCAATTTCATTAATCCACCAATCAATGAGTTTTTCAATGCCTGGATTATACTCATTTTTAATCCAATCTGAGAAATCAGGCCATATTTCTGAATGCCATAGAGCATCTAATTGCCAATGCACATGAGTAAAATTTAATTGATTGTCCGTGTCAAGTAAATAAATGACATCCTCGAAGATGTCAGAACGTTTACTCACGGTCATGCGTCCTATTAACTCACCTTTATATGCACATGTTTTGGTTATATAATTGATATTTTCTTGTAATTTTTCAAATACTTTTGAACCACGATAACCATTGGTTATTTTTGGCCTGCCATCAATTGATACTAAAATTGAATGAAATAAATTAACATATTGCTCTGGGATTTTATGTAACAAAAGACCATTTGTTTGTAATACAAATTTCACATTTGCAACTTCTGCTAAACATGCATCTATCATAGATAACATGTTTTTAATTCGCATTAATGGTTCTCCTCCATAAAAATTTATAATTGGCTGGTTATCTTGTTTAAGAAAGGAAATAAGTTGTTTTAAATCATATTCAGGTTCATGCGGTATTGATTCAAAGAGTGGATCAGCTCCACAATATGTACAGTGTAAATTACAATACCTAGTTACATAAATGTGCCATAGCAAAGTAAATAAAAAAGTAAAAATTGATTATAAGAAAATTCTTAAGCTTTATTGTTATTGCTTGGTCCATTTCATAATGGACTAAAAAGATAAGCATGGGGGAACAAAGAATAAGAGGTTATCGAAATTTGCTGAATAAGAAAAAAAGAATATTCCCAAAAGAAAAACAATTGCTCCAGATTCAAACGCTCTTAAATACCAAAAGGATTGTTCAATACCATGTTTATCTTTTTAAGTATTTATAATCTTTCTATGATGTTTCAGTAAATTTATTAGACGTTTTTTTTCCTAATTCAGGTTCAAATATTGAATTTTAGCATATTAACGTAAAAATCTTCAAAATAATTGAACTTTGAATTTTACAACTCCGTCTTCTTCATTATCCGACAAAAAAAATTATTTTGATTATATTAAGTAAATAATACTTTTATATTTGAACTTGAGATTAGAAGAATTTTATTCGGCTAAAACAAGATTAATATTTCTCTCTTGTTCATATATAGTTATTTAGACAATATTTTTTATAATTTAAATACAGATGATTTTATGGAGAACAAATAAAAAAAGGATTTTTACTAAATTAAAAATGAAATTAAAAGAATTAATTTTTTAATGATCTTGATGCTCATGGTGGTGATTACCATCATCGCTTGGTATTAATGATAATTTACCTTCAGTATAGAGCTTAATGGATTCTTTTACTGTATTTTGAGCTCCATAATAAACCTTTATGTTATTTTTCTCAAAAATTTTTCTTGCATTTTCACCCATATTTCCAACCAGAACTATTTGAACACCAGCATTCTTTAATAAAACAGGAGGATGTTCCTTACCTCCAAAATGATTAGAAGTATTTTTAATAACCTTTGCCGTCTGAGTAGATTTATCAAATAATAAATAAAAAGGAGCTTTGCCAAAATGACCAGAAACTTTGCTATCCATACCCTGATCAGATTCGATTGGAATTCCTATTATATTTTCCATACATATTCAACAACAATTAAGTAATTTTTTGTTTAATTGGTAAAATTAACTAATTTTTTGAATATCGTAATTAAAAAAGCACGTAAGTATTAAATTTTACTTTTTATGTAAATTAATCCTTATTTCTAGCTCATAAATCTGATTCTATATTTGTCTTCTAATGTAATTTTATGTGCCAACACACTCATTGGGATCGTGATTGGTGTAATTCTTTTAAATAATGTTGCAATCAATTACCAAGGCTTACCAAAATGATATTGGGACTTCCCAATAACTTATCTATTAATTCAAGATTTATTTTTGTTTATTCACTTATTAGTCATGAAAAAGTTTGCTTATTTTATCCCTGATAAATTTATCGTCATTATAACGCAAAATTTATTTAAAGAATTTCTTTCCAGAACTTCTATATTATTAAAATGTAAAGTTAATGCATGTGGTTTCTTCTATGGCTCTCACTGTCAATCAAAAATTATCATATTCAATTGCAAGGTTTGGGACATCTATTGCAATCAATATGACTGATTTATTAACAGGTTTTATGTATTATGCGTTTTTTGGTCTTTCAAAAAGCCCTTTTCTTGCATTCCTCGGAGTAGCAATTGGAAAACTATTCATTGCCTTTTCTTCATATTTTGGCGGATATTTTTCTGATGCTACAAAATCTAGATGGGGTCGACGTAAGCCATGGATTTTCATAGGAGCTCCAATCATGGCTTTATCATACTTCTTTTTATTTACCCCACATATTTGGCTAGCTGGAGTAACAAACGAATATATTATTTTTGGTTGGCTCTTAGTTTTCAATACTCTATTTCAAACTCTCTATGGCGTTGTTTTAACCCCTTATCAATCATGGTTACCGGAGATTGCTTCTGAATCTGAGTGGCTGGATGTCAGTGGGTATCAGAATGTTGTTAATATTCTAGCTTTTACTTTAGGAGCTGGAACAGCTTTCTTAATTCCAGCATTGATCACATCAAGACCCGATAAAACAATTAATTTTGCTGCTAAGATGAAATTTTTACCCCTTAGTAATGGTCTATTTTTAACGATAGTTGTGACTTTATTTACCCTTTGCATTGTTATTTTTTTTATTCCATGTTTGAGATTATCAATTCAAGAAGAATTTAAACCAAACCCTAATATAATAGATGAATTAAGAGTTGTTTTGAAAAATAAAAATTTTTTAGGATGGGTTTTATCACGTGGAGTATTTACTATCACTTTATCTGGATTGATAGGTATTGTTCTTGCTTGGGCTACAGATGTATTAGATTTTGGTACTTTTAATTATATAATCATTGGGTTAATTCTTTTAGTTTCTGTTTTTGTCTTCATCAATTATTGGGTTCGTTTTGGAAATAAATATGGCAAAACTAAAACTTATATTTATGCTATTGGTTCATTAATATTCATCTTGCCATTAATAAGCTTTATTGGTGAAGTAAATTTAGTTTTATCACCAACAATATTAGGATTTATTTTTGGTTTTCTAATTGCAATTGGCTTAGCTGGATATTATGTTCTTCCTTATGCCATTGTTGCAGACATTATTAAGGCTGACCAAATTGATACAGGTGATACTTCAAGAGCTGGATTATATTATGGGTTTGAAGCTTTAACATTGAATTTCTTTCAGTTTATTGGATATTTACTTTTAGGTATCTTACTAAGCCTACCCAAAATTACCAATTATCTTGGAACTAAATTTTCAGAGGGTTACCCAATATTTGGAGTATTGAGTTCTTTCTTTGTCATAATTTCGGTTTTTATCTTTATAAAATATGTTAATGCAGATCCCAGTAAAACTGATCTTGAGCACTTAAAAGAAAAATCTGCATGGAATGATTAGATTGCAACTTCCTACCCATGTGACGTTTGGAATATTAATTCAATTACTCCTATATCAAATTTACCATAAGAATGACATCCCATTTTTAATCATAGTATTCTTACTTGCTTTACTTTCTCATTTTATTTTAGATTCTCTTGCTATAATGACTTATCATCCACCTGAAAGACAACATACCAATTTTTGGCTTTATTGGCATATTTTTGTATATGTAACTGGTATTATTTTTATTCTGATATCATTACTAATTAATCCTTTATTCATTGTAGGTATTATTGGAGCTAATTTGCCAGATTTATGGGATTGGGTATTTTTGCGCTGGTTATTAAAATCGAAGAATAAAAAACTTTACATTCATAAATATGCTAATAAAATCAGGTCTTTATTCAAATCATATGTTCCTGATTTGTCTTATAATAAATTAGGTATAATTCCTGAATCAATTTTATATAGTGTGGTATACTTTAGTATTGCATTTTATTTTATTTAAAATAATTCTTTTCAGGTTTTAGAAATATTGTTAAAGGAGATCCCCAGGTTTTAGAACAAATTTTATTTAAGAAAAAGTCTTAATGCGTATCTATATTCACTAAAATCTTTATTAAGTACTGTAGCAGTATTTTTCGCCATGAGACAGACTGAATTCAATTCTTTAAAAAATTTTAAGGTTATACTTCTAGGAGAAACTGGAGCAGGAAAATCTAGTATTATTTCACATTTAATTTCAGATACTCCTATTTGTTTATATGATTGCAATGTTGAATTCGGTACAAAAAATATTCCAATTAAGGATTTCTCAGTCTCAATAGAATTTTTTAATATGATCGATAGTAGCAAAGTGAATATGGTTAGAGCCAAAGGTCTAACTAATCCTTTTTTTAAAGATACTTCTCTTGTGATTATTGTTTTTGATTTATCTAAACCACCGTATGTTGATACAGTCTCTAGATGGTTTTTTGAGATTGAAAAACATCATAGATTATTTGCGGGGAACTTTAAAATTTTATGTCTTGGGACAAAAGCAGATTTAAAACATGAAAATAATTTTTTTTTTCAGTCAGAACTTTTAGGTGCTGAAATTAATTCATTTTCAAAAAAATTTAATCAACATATCCATTATTACGAAGTATCAAGTTCTGACTGCAATTCCTGTTATAAACTTCTTGACCAGATTAAAATTTTAGCTGAATCCTTTTTTGATTCTCAAAACCATTTTAAAAATCTTTATAGTTCCACTGATAAAAATACTATAAAACCAATTTAATTATTGTTATAGAACCAAATGATTGATTTGTTATAACCTTTTTAAATTTTAAATAAGAATTTTATTCAGCATCAATTTTATATTAGTGGAAGTTATAAAAATGAAAATTGGCTTTATAGGACTAGGACTTATGGGTTTCCCCATGGCTGAAAATGTATTAACTAAGTTGCAACCAGATAAATTTTTCATCTATAATCGATCTACTGAAAAATCTAAAAAGTTTCGCGAAACCCATGACGAGGTTGTAGCTGTGTCTTCACCTGTTGAAATTGGTGATAATTGTGATATAGCTATTCTTGTTTTAACTGATGATCAAGCTAATGACGATATAATGTCTAAACTTTTAAAAACCGTCAGCAAAGATTTAACCATTATTAATATGTCTACTATTACACCTCAGAAATCTATTGAATTGAGTGAAAAGGTTAAAAAGAAAGGTTTTAAGTATTTAGAAGCACCAGTTTCAGGAACAATAGGACCAGCAAAGCAAGGTACTCTAAAAATATATACGGGAGGTCTTAAAACTGTTAATGATGAATTACAATCTATTTTATTAACTATGGGTGATCAGATTTTTTATGTTGGCGATGTTGGTAAAGCTTCAATAGTTAAATTACTTATTAATTCTATTTTGGCTGTTTATATGAATATTTTATCTGAAACTCTTTTAGCTGCCGATAATCTTGGAATTGGTAAAGAGAAATTTTTAGATATAGTGAATTCAGGTATTTTAGCAACTATTGCTAGCAAAGGCAAAGGGCCCAATATAATCAAAGATAATTATCAGGTAGCTTTTCCATTTGAACACATGCTAAAAGATGTTACTTATAGTTCATCATTATTAGATCCAGCAAAAATGCCTCTGATAAACCTCGTCAAACAACAATATGAAGCAGGATTAGAAAAGGAAAAAGGAAAAGATTTCTCAGCAATTTTCGATTATTATAAACAATTATTCAAATAAAAAATAATTCCGAAATAATTGTCAAATAATTGTACTTTAATAATCTCATGAGATAATAATAGTACTGAATCTTATGACCAATAATTCTCATCCAATATTTTATTACGATGCTACCTGCAAATTTTGTAGCAAGACTAAAGATTTATTTTCTCATATTGATAAAAAAAATACCTATTTTCATCCTTTATCATCAAGGAATATAAATTATTTTCAGAACAAATTAGTACTATCAAGAAACCTTTCGAAAAATGTTATGTACTATAAAAATAGACGTGGGAATTTGTCCTATGGTTCTTTTGCCTTTTTTGAGTACTTAAAGGACAGAAAAGGAATGTTTATTCTTTTAGGATTATTTGGAGATTTTCCATTGATAAAATGGTTTTCTAAGCAGTTTTATTTTTGTATAGCTAAAAATCGATATTTTATTTCAAAATTCATACCATAAAATTTTTGAGAAAATTAAATCTTTTGCATATAATCTCCTAGTTTAATTGTACCGACCTTAACTACTTTAGCATACCAGCCTCTTCTATCTATCATTGTACGTAAAAAGTCTTTACCTTTTTCTTTACCGACATAAGGTAAATATTCGAGGTTTTTACAAGGTGTGCAAGCATAAGTTATTTGAAATTCAATTCCACCAGCTCGAAAAATAGCGTTTGGTTGAAAATCGTTATAAGGAATCCCTTGAGTGGTTAAATTCTCTCCAATATCGCCTGGTTTAATCGGCCAACCTTCATCATTTAATTTTCGTATCATTTCAATAGGCATTATTAATAACGCTTGATCTTTAGTATTGTTCAGGTGGTCTTGTCGATAGTTATTATAATCTCCGTTCAATCCTGATTCACTCACCACAGCCGTTTTGATAGAGTGTTTGGGTAAACCAACCTCATTTTCTATTTTAGCTTTGGTGTTGATTTGAATTATTTTACCCATTGAATAATCCTTCTTTAATTGCTATTTTACTTATAATCATTAAATCAATTTAATAACTTTTTCAAATATTACTTATTACTAATGTATTGCTTAAAAATTTAAATTCATTGCTTAATAATATAAGAATTGGTGTATTATTTGAATAGTGAGAAAAATTTTATTTTTAAACCATTAAATATTCCTGACTCCGATCTTCCTAAATATATTCAAGGTTATAATATGCCTAGAACTAAAGATATGCTATTGCAATGGGAATTTGTAACAAAAGTGGTGTCTTTATCAGAATTTTATTGGTTAGCAACGACTGATAGTACAGGTAATCCACATACAGTTCCACTTTGGGGAATTTGGTATGAAAATAGAATGTTTTTTGATGGAAATCCGCAAACCAAGTGGATTAGAAATCTCAAAAAAAATCCTCATGTGGTGGTTCATTTACCTAGTCCACGTGAAGTTTGTATAATAGAAGGTCAGATTGTTATTTTGGCTGACAATGATCTTTCTAAAGAGCAGTGGCAAATCCTGGATGAAGTTCATAAAGAAAAATATGGTAAAATATTTGGTTCTCCCTATATTTATGTCAATCCTTCTAAAATTTTAGCTTGGGACACGCCAGATTTTAAGCATATGACTAGATGGATATTTGATTAATAAAATAACTAATGTTAAAGATATAACTCTTCTTTTTTTGAAAAATTAATAATAAATGCCAGTTTTATTAATTATTATTAAATGGACAAAAAAAGATTTTTTAATAGATTAATTGGTATGCTTATGACAAATTTTCGTTATTCTATTGTCACAAACGACAAAGAACGTAAAAAGCTAGCTGTTCTTACTCAATACGCCTTTTTTCCATCTCCTGACGAGTTAAAAAGAAATGAAATGTTTTTTGATTACAACAAGGATAGTTATATTTTATCGGTTTATGACGAAGATTATCCAGAAAAACCGATTGCAACTGCTTCATCTATTCCCATGACTCAAAATCTGCGAGGTAAAATTTTTCTTATGGATGGGATTACAAATGTCGCTACTGAACCCTCTTACAGACGACAGCATATAACAGCTGGTATGATGCAAAAAATATTCGATCACGATAAGGAAGCTGGCTTACCGGTAAGTTGTTTATATCCGTTTAAAGAATCCTTTTATGCAAAATTTGGTTATATTACACTTCCACAAGCTCGAATCGTTACCCTCAATTTACAGAACTTATCACCTTTATTAGGTGACAAGACTCCTTTTAAATCTAGTAAATTGAATTTTAAAGATAATTTTTCAATATATTACGAATTCCTCAAAGAAAATCAAAAATATATCCATGGTATGGCTCTGAAAGGTTTAAACTCATTGAAAATGGTTCCAGAAATTCGACCTGCTCATTTACTATTTGTCTATGATGAAAAAAATAATATCATTGGAAGCCTAGTCTATTCAACAAAAGGAATGGGTTCAGATATCTTAGTTAGTTCTTTTTTTTATCTCAATTCCTATGGAAAATATCTTTTGTTTAAATATTTAGTTCTGCATATTGATCAATTTTCTTCTGTAAAGTTTCCAATTAGTCCCGTTGATCATCCAGAAAATTGGTTCAATGATTTACGACTGCAAATAAATACGCGTGAATGGGAACCATCTGCTATGGCAAGAATAATAAATGTAGAGGGATTATCAGAATTGCCTGTAGGCGAAGGCTCAATAGTAATAAGAATAACTGATCCTGATTGTTCTTGGAACAATGGGACCTTTAAATTAATTAGTGTTTCAGAAAAGTTAGTTATAGAAAGAGGAATATCAGAATCAGATTGCGAATGTGA
>DAHXPE010000080.1 GCA_027364495.1 Candidatus Heimdallarchaeota archaeon
TTAAATAATGTTTTTGATCTGAACTTCTTTAAAGTCAAAATTACTCCTCCACTTGTAATTATCATAAATAAAATAAATCATACACTAAAAAAGCCACCCTTGACGAAGGTAAAGTGCATTGGTTAGTCCGATATTAAGCAATAGTTTTAATGGCCAATATCGTCATAAATACTCATAAATTTAACATCCTTTTAGAATTAATTGCTAAAAATGTTTACCTGATTACTGGGCTTGTTTTTCTGTTTTGGCTTGTAAGAAAAAATTGTTCTATAATTTTACCTTAAATTCTCACCGGAAGAGTATTTTTATTACTAATTACGGAAAAAGTCTAATCATTTAGTCACATGCGAAACCATCCGTCAGGATGTAGTAAGAGAAAAGAAATGAGATTTTTTATTTGTCGAGACTGTTGAAAAACTCAATTTGACCTTGTTAGGAAAAGCCAATCTTTATTCAGATTAGCTATTGAAGTTCAAATTTAATTTTTGCCATTTTTTAAAACTCGAATTATTCAGCAGACTCTATTATTTTTCAAATTTTCAGGGTATAGAATAGTAAAAATAGAAAATACGTTGGAAAATTTATTTAAAAAAGAATCTTGTCATTAGGAATTTAACACGGTTGTACGGTGGTCTTCTGATCCAGCGAATAGTATGAAAAAAGGTAGGTAAATTCTGGTTCATGACACTTTTCATAATGGAAAATTGTTCAAAGGTATAAAACCCGTGATATCCACCAATTCCTGAACTCGCAACACCACCAAATGGTAGGTTTTGATTGGTGAATTGGAGCAAGGTATCATTAATCAATATATTTTGGCTTTTAACCTTACTAACAACTTTCTGTTGGACCATTTTATCATTGGTAAATAAATATACGGATAAAGGTTCCTGTCCACTATTTACCTTTTCTAATATATTATCAAGAGTAAAAGTCGTATCATTATACGGTACAATTGGTAAGATTGGTCCGAATATCTCCTGATTAATTACCTTTGATTTATTTAGATCAGATCCAACAACAATAGTTGGTTCTATAAATAATTCCTGTTCATTTTGTTTGCCTCCGTAGAGAACTTTCTCATCTGCTAAAAGTCCTACTAATCGTTTGTGATGATTAGGATTATTTATTCGAGCCAAAAATTTTGAATCACGAGGATTTTCACCATAGAGATCTTTCATCCTCTTAATTAATCCATTCGTGAATTTTTCTTGAATTGCTTCGTGGATATAGATATGATTAGGAGCTATACAGGTCTGGCCAAGATTAAGCCATTTACCAAACATGATTGAATCTAGTGCTTTTCCTAAATTAGCATTCTTGTCTATAATAGTCGGATTGACGCCACCTAATTCCAGTGTTACTGTTGCTAAATTTTCCACTGCATGTTGATACACAATTTTTCCTACTCGAGTACCACCAGTATAAAAAATATGATCCCATTTACCTTGTAATAATTTTTCTGTTCCAGGACCATCAGCCTCAATTACTTTAACGTAGTTCTCTGTATATGTCTCGCTAATGATTTTTTTAATAATCTTTGATGTTTCGTATGCGTAATCCGGTGGTTTAATGACAACACAGCATCCAGCTGCAATCGCACCCAGCACGGGTACCATGACCAGTTGGAAAGGATAGTTCCAGGGCCCTATTATGAGTACAACTCCTTTTGGAGATGGATAGCGATATGATTTTGTTCCAAAATTATAAAAAGGCGTGTGTGCTTTCTTCTTTTTCATCCAACCTTTAAGATGTTTTAATGCAAATGTTGTCTCCAGTAATGTTACTCCTGTTTCTGAAACCAATATTTCATAGTCTGGTTTACCCATATCTTTTCTTACTGCATCGAAAATTCCTTTTTCATTATCTTTTATTGCCTTGTAAAACTTTTTCAATTGTGTTTTTCTAAAGTCATATGGCAACGTTGCACCACTATTGAAATATGCTCTCATAGAGGCA
The DNA here is from genome assembly GCA_027364495.1 of Candidatus Heimdallarchaeota archaeon. The sequence goes on from DAHXPE010000080.1 coordinate 1,960, forward strand.
ATTATTTCATCTAATCGATCAAGATCACTATCATTCTGTACTATTTTGAATGAATCAGCATTTTTTATCTGGTCTATTGATTGCTCCAGCACTTTTGTCATAGAATATCATCTAAAAATATCAGACATTTTTTGTCCTATAAAATATGTATGTTTACGTTAATCCTCTCTATTTAACAAAATTCTTTTAAGTTTTATTCTAGGTAGGATATCCTAATATTTTCTCTAGAAATCATAAACTAGTTAATTTTTCTTTTTTCTATAAAAATGAAAGTTATAAAGGATTTT
>DAHXPE010000479.1 GCA_027364495.1 Candidatus Heimdallarchaeota archaeon
TCAGATTGATTATATAGGTTTTTAATGTCCAGATCATCAAAATCAATTTGATTTATGAATTCTGTTATCAGATCAGTTATAATAGGAATTCTCTTAAATAAATCATCTTGGCTAGTAGAATCAACAACAACTGAAAGACTATAATTTATATTGGAATCTGAAAGTTTGAAAACAGAAGTATATGAAATTAATTCTTCCTCTATTAGTGGAATAAGAGCATTAAATTCTCCATTTTTTTCAGGAGGAATAGTAGCTAATGTTACAGATATTTTATTATTTAATTTAGTTAATAATAGAGCATCAAAGTTCTCGAAGAAAATGTTTGAAAAGGATTCTTTAGAAAACATAGAAAAGGAAATACTGACCATAATTTCACTCAAGTTTTGCCGTGTCTAGAATAGAAGATAACCAATTATATAAACCTACATAATTGATGCAAAAACGAAATTATTAAATCAGACAATTTGCTAGATAATTCATAGATATGTCCTAATTTCAGCTGTGAATATCTGAAGATTTGTACTTTTCAGGTGATCTATCGAATTCGCTATAATGAAGTGAAATTTAATATGTGATTTAACAAAATGTGTATTTTATTGCTTTAGTAAGAGAAATAGACACATATTGAATCAAACAAATTTATTTTATAATTGAAAAGAAAAATAAGGTAATTGTAAAGCTTACTTTAATATGAATATATAATTGCTCATATGTTTTATATAAATCGTATAAAAGTCACAAATACATCAAAAATTATTATTTTTGGTTAAATATATGAACGATACTGATAATTCAAATTTTAAATCCATTAGCCCATCAGCAATGTCTCTTTTAGAAACAAGATCCTATACATCTATTCCCTTTGCAAAAGAATCACTTAAAATAATATCTCCGGCCACTTCAAATGAACTAAAAGAAGCTGAACAACTACCAGAGGCAGTAATACTCCGAATAATGCATTTTGAAACTAGGTACCGATCAATCGATAAAGGATTAAAAGAACTTGGCAACAATAACATCCTTGAATTTTCATCAGGCTTTTCTTTTCGAGGATTGGATTTTTGCAAAAATTCAAGCGTTCACTACATTGATACTGATTTGCCAAATATAATCGAAATCAAAAAGAACATTGTTTTTGAACTGACAAAAAGATATTGTGATTATCAACCAAGTAATTTAAAATTACTTGCAATGAATGCTCTGAATGAAGAAGAATTTTTTAATACAATTGCTATGTTAGGCTCGGGACCTGTATCCATCGTGAACGAAGGTCTTTTAATGTACTTTAATGAAGAGCAAAAAGAAAAAATCATGGGCATTATACACAAAATACTCACTCAATACGGTGGTTATTGGATCACAACTGATATTTATAGAAAAGGAGAAATAGAAGGAAGAAACATAGACAAGTTCTATAAACAAAAAGGAAAAGAATTTTTAGAAAAGCACAATGTTGAAGATAATAAATTTCCGAGTTTTGAAAAAGCAGAAGAATTTTTTTTGAAAAATGGATTTGAAATTTATAAAAAAATCGAAATAGAAAAAAAAGAATTAAGTTCAAGTAAATTATTACATCAAAATACCACTTTATCTAATCTTAACCTTCAAGGTAAGCAGAAATCAAGGGAAACCTGGATATTAAAACCACTATAATTTTTTCAGCTCATCTTAAGATTATTCCTCTTGGTAGTATGTTTAGGATGAAGAATAATTGCTAAATTTTTGTAAAGTTGACAAATCGTATAATGAAATACATTCTGAAGATGATCAAATAAGTAAAATTGAACTATTGGGAATGAACCTGACTTGATAAATCATTTCATTAGTTGGTTCTGGGATTGTTGCTAATAAGCTAAAATTATTTTGACAATCAAATAAGTGTACATTACTAACATCAACAACTGCCAAATAGTGATTATCAGCTCAAAATTCAGCTGATTCTAATTAAGAAAGTAAATAATAAGGTATAGTAAAAACATAAAAAAAAGATTAATAAAAATAGTCGTTAAAAAGTTATTAGAAGAAAGAATGTATTATTCTTCCTCTTCTTCGTCACCTTCATCCTCGTCTTCGGATTCTTCTTCCTCCTCCTCTTCCTCTTCTTCCTCCTCCTCCTCCTCCTCTTCCTCTTCTAATTCTTCATCTAATGGTTCAGCTTCTTCTTCAGAGAGTTCTAATTCGGATTCTGATTCAACTTCTTCAATAACATCCTCTTCGGTGATGTAATCAGCATCAATTTTACCAACTGCAATCACCTTGACATCATCAGTTAATTTCATCAAGCGAACACCACCAGTGTTACGTCCTGTAATACGAATATTAGAAGCTCGAATCCTGGTGATCTTACCCTCAGAAGAAATGAGAAGAATTTGATCATCGTTAGCAACAATCAGGGTATCAACAGCAATACCATTACGTTCACCGGTTTTAATGTTAAGAACACCTTTAGTGCCACGATTAGTGATACGATATTTATCGATGGAGGTTCGTTTACCATACCCATTTTCAGTAATGGTTAGTAAATAAGTCTCTGAAAGTTCGGTGTTGACGCCAATTAACTTATTACCATCCTCAAGAAGTTTCATACCACGAACACCTCTAGAACTAAGACCGGTAGGTCTAATTTTTTCCTCTGAGAAATGAGTAGCTCGACCCATAGAACTGGTCAAAATAATAAAATCTTCACCAGATGTTTTACGAGCACCAATAAGGGAATCACCATCCATCATTGTAATAGCGCGTTTACCACGGCGATTCATCTTCAAAAACTTTTCTATAGGAGTTTTTTTGACAAGACCTTTAGCAGTGGCCATGATAACAAATTTGCTATCAACGGACGATTCGTCCTCTTCATCAATGATATCAACAGTAACCCACGTGACAACCTCCTCATCTTCTTCAAGGTCAATCAAGTTGCGAATAGAAACACCTTTGGTATAACGAGTATTTGACGGCGGAATGTCGTAAGCAAAGACCTCATACACACGACCCCGAGTACTAAAGAACACCAAACGAGAATGATTACTGGTAACAGCAATTTCTTTAATGAAGTCACCTTCACGAATGTCCATAGCCTGAACACCGACACCACCACGACGTTGAGCTTTATAGTTTTCAAGGGGAATAGATTTAATGTAACCAGTGGAAGTAAGCATAATAACAATTTTTTCTTCGGGGATAAAGGCAGAACGATCAGTTTTGCCACCTAAGAGGATCTCAGCCTGCAGATCAAGTTGAGACTTGCGCTTGTCACCGTATTTGTCATCCATTTCTTTAAGTTCCTGAATGATAATAGATTTAACCTTCTCTTCAGAAGAAAGAATTTCATTATACTCTTTAATCAAAGCAGTAACTTTATCATAGTCTTCTTGAATGTTACGACGACCAAGTTTAGTCAAACGACGTAACTGCAGGGATAAAATTTCACCAACTTGAATTTCATCTAAATCATAGCCATCATGAAGACGGGTATAGACCTCTTGCTGGTCCTCACTGGATCGAATAATTTGAACAACGTCATCAAGATGGTCGAGAATTTTTAGAAAACCTTCGAGTTTATGCTGTTCTTTTTCCTCACGAGCTTTCCTAAAAGTAGTTCGTTTGATAATAATATCTTTACGGTGATCAATAAAAAGTTCAATAAGTCTTTTGACAGGTAATTGCTGAGGTTCGTTTTTAACCAAAGCAAGATTATTAACGCTATAAGAAATCTGCAGTTGAGAATTCTTGAAAAGCCAATTCAAAACAGCATGAGCATCAGTACCAGGTTTAAGATCAAGTTCAATGTTGATTTTAAAAACACCATTGACAAGACCAGAATAATCATTAACTTCAGTGATCTTAGGTTCTTTTTCAGATAAGGTCTCAAGTTGCTTAACAAGAGATTCTTTATTCACTTGGTAGGGAATTTCAGAAACGACAATGCGGGGAATCTCACGGCCACGTTCTTTAATTTCAGAAATCTCAGTTTTAGAACGAAGGTAAAATTTACCACGACCGGTCTCAAAATAGTCACGAATACCACGTTGACCAATAATAATACCACCAGTAGGAAAATCAGGACCGGGAATAAACTGCATAAGCTCAGCAGTAGTGATGAGAGGGTTACGAACAGTAGCAATAGTGGCCTGGATAACCTCACTAAAATTATGAGAAGGCATATTACTGGACATACCAACAGCAATACCAGTAGAACCATTAACAAGAAGATTAGGGAATTTACCAGGAAGATAATTAGGTTGCTTCTCAGTACCGTCAAAGTTATCACTAAAAGGAACAGTTTCTTCCCGAATATTCTCAAGAAGTTCCTCAGAGATTTGAGCAAGCCTAGCTTCAGTGTACCTCATTGCAGCAGGAGGATCACCGTCAATAGTACCAAAATTACCTTGACCATCGATAAGAGGGTATCTCAAAGAAAAATCTTGGGTCATACGAGCAATAGCATCAGCAATGGAGGCGTCACCGTGAGGATGATATTTACCCATAACATCGCCAGTTATCCTAGCTGTCTTTCTATACCCGCGGTTATGAAGATATCCTGATTCATACATTGACCATAAAATTCTTCTGTGAACTGGCTTTAATCCGTCTCTAACGTCTGGTAATGCCCTTGCTACTATAACACTTAAAGCGTAAGACATATAGCTTGTACGCATTTCTTGCTCTATTGTTAATTCTTTAATTGCCATGAATATAACCGATTATTTACTAGGTATTATTGTAATTTACTTATTTTCTTGATTTTTGTTAAATATCGGTATGAATTTTTTTTTTAAAGTAAAATTAATGTTTACTCTTTAAATACCAATAATTAGAAATAAAATCATTGATTTTTTAATTGTTTCCAAATTATTTAATTATTTTTACTTGAATACATTATTTAAAATTCAAGATTTCTATTTATTTTTTGTAATTTTTTCCTTTGTCTATTTTATGATAAATTTGTTTTTAATTTTTTTAT
>DAHXPE010000483.1 GCA_027364495.1 Candidatus Heimdallarchaeota archaeon
ACCATTTTTTAATGTAATATTTAATTATTGGATATTAATATGATAAATGCGTTTTTTTAGCTAAAATTTATTCCTTTTAAAAGATAGTTAGATTTTCTGGGTAATATTGTTGAAACTTGTCAAAATTAGAGATTATAAAGCTGAAGACTGGGTTCCCATTGAAACAATGATTCGTTTAAATACAAACCTTCAATATATTAGCGTTGAAAATGAAAAAAGATTGATAACTCATTACATACAGCAAAATGAATCAGGTAGAACTCTGATAGCACAAGATGGGACAAGTAATGCCATTGTTGGGTATTTAATTCTTCGATTTTATCGACATTCAGTATTTATTGAAAACCTTGTAGTTGATCCAAAATTTCAAAATCAAGGGGTTGGTGGGCAACTTCTTGAATTTGCAAAAAAATTGGCCTTACTTGATTCACCAAACCTTGAGGTGTTGCGAGTAGCCGTTCCAGAAGAAAACCAAGGTGCCATTAGATTTTTCATTTCAAATGAATTTAACATTTGTGGTTATATTAAATCTGATTCATCCTGGTATACAAATAATGTTCATTTTGCATTCCCACTTATTGACACCACTTTTTAAAGTTTCATTCCATAAATCAAAAATAATCCTACCGATAATAGTATAAAAGAAATATCTACCAAAAATGGAATAATAAAAATTTTTTGAGTTCTTTGAGTAGCTACTATTTTATATGCTTCTCTCCAGTTTTTGAGATTAGCATTTATTTTGATCATTGCTATCCAGCCCAAGTCAACAATTGTTTGAACAATTCCTATAATGAAAATAATCAATGCTAATAAGGTTACTAATGGAGAAATTGCTAAAATAAAAAAAATTAGTCCAATGATAGTTAAAATAAAACTTGTTGAGAAACTTATTATAAAAAAATTTGAATGAAAAAAATTTGTTTGCAAAATAACGATCCAAACCTAAAATTTACCTAATTAGGAGTTTTTTCTAGAAATCTAAAAAACATTCTTTTGAAAAGTAAATAAAAAAAACGCATTTATCATATTAATATCCAATAATTAAATATTACATTAAAAAATGGTTCAGACAACTCATTATTTCATGGCTTAATTCTGAAATTAATCAAAATCTAAAAAGTCAATCAGTTGTGAAGGGAGCATACCAATCCCTTCTTTAGTCATCATGCTAGGTTTCCACAGGGGATCAAAGGTCAATTCGACTTTGACATCCCCTTGAAATAACTGTTGAAGTTTATATTTTGATTCTGATATTATTTGTCCTGCTGCGGGACATGTTGGAGTTGTTAATGAGAGTTTAATGGTAGCTTTAGGATTTTGGTTCTCATGGATTTCTATATCATAGACAAGTCCTAAATTATACACGTCCACTCTAAATTCAGGGTCAAAAATTGTCTTAAAAACAGCCTGTACTTCTTCTTTAGTGACCATATTAATCAAAACATTGAGAGTATTCTAAGTAAAAAACCAAATTTTCTTTTATTAGCTTTTTGTATTATCAATTATCAATCTAATATTATTGAACCTATTACTAGTTTACATTTTTCAGGAAATTGAATAGTTTTGGGGACTGAAATAGTAATTGATTCTTCGTTTATCTTTACTAGTTTAGCATATTGATTCATTCCTGATTTAAAATCGGTAACTGCTATAAATGAATGAATTATTTTATCCTTGTTTTTGATTAAAAAGTAATTTATTTCTTCGAAATTTGTAAGTTCCTTAAAGTCTTTTTCAAAATTTATAATTATTCTTTCAATGTTCTTAATTAGTAATTCAACATCAGATAAATCTTTAAAATAATTTCCAAATCTTTCGCTTCTTTTTCTTCTCCTAATTTCTAGGTTTTTTTCTCTTTTGATGCCTTCAATAGCTGATTCAATTGGTAAATATGTTATATTTCCAGGAATTAATTTTTTATCGAGATTTTTTGCCCCTTCACCGATTAAAAGAACTACTTGTGGATTTATAATTTTCAATAAGCCATTTTTGATTATTATTGCTTCTGATGTCTGAATATAGCCAGAAGTGTCAATGAATAGCCAATCAAAATCAAATTCTTGGATGCTTTCAAAAAATGATTTCACTATTTTTAAAAATAAATTACTATTACCTGCAGGTGAAATATGACCGAAATATTTAGAAAAAAGCAATTTCGCACCATTAAAATTAAAAGTTGCTAAATTAATTGTTCCAGGCAAACCAAGTGAATTTTGCCCAACGTCTAAATCAATTAAACCAATCTTTTGATTATTTTTTGGAAGATTGTAGGCTAAAAATTTTAATAATGTTGTTTTACCACTATCACTTGCTCCTAGAACCATAATTCTATTTCGGATAACAGGGGAAATTTCAATTTTCAAACTTAACCAATCTGAAGGAATTGGACTACTGAGTAACCTTTCAATATTTATTGATTCTGAATAATTTATTTTTACCATGGTTTCTGTAAAAAGAATATATGAGTCTCCTGAATTAAACTCAATTCTTGAATGGTCTTTGAACGATTTATTGAAAATTTTATACGATCCTTGTAATATTTCAAACTGACCTTGAGCCACAGCTTTAAGTAAATACCATTTTTTCTCTGACAAATGGTCTAATTGGTACTGATTATGCATTTCTTTGACTTCAGATTATTTTTATTAATCAAAAATGCTTTATTTTAAGTAGTATGAAACTAATATAATAATAGCTAGACGGACAAAAAAGGACAATTTATTATGCCACAATCAAAATTACTCAAATTTCCATTTAAATCAATGATTCCTATCATAAAATATCTTCATTCCAATAGAAATAATCCACACAATGAATTTTCAATTTATGATATTCTAGATGCCTCCAATGCTTGTTTTCCTGATACACTGGAAGTGGTCCAAATGCTTGCATATGTAACATCCTTGGGACAGGTTCAAGAGCATGAAAATGGTTGGACAATCGGAAATAAGCAGGATATTCCAATTAAAAAAATGTTCCGAGAATTGTATCTAAAGGATATCCTTCAGATACTAAATACACTAAACCAGAATCCACAACCAATCGAAAATTTAACCAAAATAATTCAAGGAATTAATGAAAAAGAGTTACTCGAATATTTACAATTTTTACAAACAATAACGGCATATGGATTTGTGAAAAATGTTGGTAATGATTGGAAATTAGAAAACTTTTATCCAGGTTCACCTGTTGAAGTGAATTCCACGGAATAATAAATTTTTTTAATTAAATTCTTTAACGGCTGTCTCCCAAATGAAAACACTACTATTAATCCATTCTGTATATTCATCTGGAAGTGGTAAATTTGTTCCAAATTGTTCATAATAAGCTATACTTAATAATTTAATCGTATGGAGCATTAAGAACTCTTTTTTCTCATTAGAACTGTTTAATAAATTTATTCTTTCAAATCCGAAATTCATTTCATGACCTAATAATCCAGTAAAAATACCAGTAAGCTGTTCTGTCATAGTAATGTCTTTTAAAGTCATTTTTAATTCCTCTTTTACTAGCTTAAGATAATCAAAATAATTCTCCCTTAAAAAAAGTTCATCGAAGCTGGGAATGTCTTCTATTTCTTCAAAATTTGAAATAAAGTATATAAAATCATTATATAATGAATGTAATGAAGCCAACACTTTAATTTTTAGACTATCATCAGGTATGAAAAGATCTGTTCTAAGCCATAATTTGTCTAATTGTTGTTTCAAGATGTTTAACACTTTAGGTTCTGTTTTATTGTAAAAAGATACAATTAATAGTTAAAAAAATGTCTTAAAAATATTTATTTCGTATTAAAAATATAGAAAGAACCCGATTATACTGATTTTATATACTTTATTTCAAATTTTGAAGAAATAGAAGACATTCCCAGCTTCGATGAACTTTTTTTAA
>DAHXPE010000084.1 GCA_027364495.1 Candidatus Heimdallarchaeota archaeon
GCAACAAATGAAATATGAATATCAGTACGTTCAACAACAGCCTAAATTGTTGAGAGCTGATGGGATCGATGTTGCCAACGCTTCCAATTTAAGTGTATAGAACCATTGTTATATATGTTTATATACATTTTTAGAAACGGATTTTTATGAAACCAAGTATATTTTTATTAGGAATTATATCATTGATCTATTTACTTATTTTTCTATTCTTAGATCTAGCCTCTTCAGGACCAATGTTTGTTCAGTTTATGATTTTTTGGATGTTTTTATGGTTTGTGTTTAATTTACTACTCACTAATATTGTCTACAGAGATGCAATCAAGAATAACAATCCAAATGCTGTATTAATGAGTATTTTGGTATTCTTTTCTGGAATTTTAGGTGTTGTGATTTACTTTATTATAAGAAAACCTCAAGATCAATATGCAACAACTCCCTCTAGTAAGCAATCAACCATAAATAAACAATCTCAATATGAACATTCATTTTGCTCGGTATGTGGCTCTAAAACAGACAATAATTCTATTTTTTGTCAGAATTGTGGTGCTACCGTTCAATAAAGATTAAATTTTTCAAAGCATATATGTATTTATGATTAGTAGGTTCCTTTTGATAATTATACTTTTTTCAACGCTTTTAAACCAGATATCAATCACTTTTATAATAATTTTAGTATTAAATTCAAAATAGAGTTTAGCCACAATTCAGTAAAGATTCCCGACAATTTTATGTATGGTGGTTTTTAATTTCAGTGATACTATACAATTCAATTTTTATTTTCTTATTCATAGTAATAATTCTGAATTTGCTTAAATAAAACCTTTTTTTGATAAAGTCTTTTTTAAAATTTTATAAAAACGGTAAAGAAATAAATATTTTAGGTATATTGAGCATCAATAAAAGCTCTAATGTTGCCAATTGACCAATTTGCTTCATAAAGAGTTTTGGCAGACAATGCAATGTAATCACAGGTTGAACAGTTTTCCGCATGGGTTTCTTTTTGACCGGTAACTGTCCAAAAGCATTGATCATTATTGGCATGGTAAGGCTGGTGATTTGGATTATTACATCCACAGTAACAAATCAATTGCGATAAAACATCTTTATGATCAAGAGCGAATTGATAGGCAGTTGATAATTTTGGATTTTGAGTTAGGGTTGGATCATAACGAGATGGCATGTTTGGAGGTAATGGAAGAGTTTGTCCAATTGTATTAGTAAAACTCGTGGTTCCTACAGAATTAAAATTAGAAAGAATAAAAAATCCTGAGGTTATGGAAAGAACGACTAGGATTGTAGCAAAAACTAGTTTTTTACTTTGTTTGTTACTGGAGAATTTTTTCTTTTCCTTCTTTATTTTCATGCTCATTTTATTTAGAGAATTATTTATATCTACATTAGATTTCTCCTTTTTGGTAATTAATGCATTTCTTTGACTTCTACGATGACTCATAATTATCATTCCTTTATTTTTTTAAAATAAAGATTATTCTTCTATGATTATTATACTAATTTATTCTTCAGTCAGCATTAAAAAATTAAAAATACTTATGATAAAATTTAACTTTTTAAAATTTTCAAATTTACTATGGTATATTGACCATTTTTTGAGATTGATTCCTTTTAGAAAGTTAAAAAAATTCTATGTTTGTATAATTTTTATGGTTTTAGAAAAAGAAATGGAAAGATTTACGCTGATAAAATGATATTTAATCTAGTTGATCTTATTAAAAAGTGATTTTAATATTTTAGACTATAAATTTTTGTAATCAATGAATTCAAGAATGATTCTTTTGAAAAAAAGGTTAGTTTACTATTTCCAAAGGAATTGATTATTATTCTTTAAAGAGAACCTCATTAGAATGTTTTGAATTCCTAAAATAATTAGGTTACCATAATTTACTATTAAGTAAAAATACCATATACCTGTGTAAAGAAGTATTAAAATATAATTTCAAGCTATTGATTGAATATTTATGGCTTATAGGTTATTTTCGAAAAAAATTGTGATTATTGTTTTGATACTTCTTTCACCATTATTTCTCGTTATGTCATTTAATACACAGACCAATTCTCCACCAAAACAATCGATAATAATGGATTTAAACGCTGAAAAATATGAATTTACTCCTAATAAAATTACCGTTCCATATAATACTAATTTAACCTTAATTCTTCATTCAAAAGATACTATTCACGGGTTTTATCTTGAGGGGTATGATTTAAAGCAAACAATTTGTAATGAACACTATTTTACGCTTTCATTCATCACAAACAAAGTTGGAACATTTATTTTTAAATGTAATGAGCCAGCATGTGGTCCATATCATCCGTATATGATAGGATCATTGACCGTTACACCAGACAGACAACTATCATTACAGTATGTTGTTATAACCTTTGCTTTACTCGTTGTTACATCAATATTTATAGTTAAATGGAGGAAGTCAAGTGGTCAGTAAAGATTTCTTATTACATTCATTGCAGGAACCATTTGACGTCTCATCAATTATTTCTAAATTTGATATTTTTTGGAAAGTTAAAATTTTTTTATTGTTATTTAGTCTATATTTGATATTCGAGGGATTATTTGGAATTCAAATTGGTATTTTAAACCCAATTATAACTGTTATTTGGATTGGTTGGTGGATAGTTATTGTATTATTTTATTTACCATTTAATGCAAAAAATTGGTGTTCTATTTGTCCTATACCTGCTTTAGGACAAATTTATAATAGATATGCACCAATACAATGGCTTCAATCAAAAAAATTTAATAAAAAAATATCATTATATGGAATTTTACCTCTATTGTTATTTTTATTATTTAGTGCAGTATCTGTGCCAGTTAGTACTATACCAATAATAACTGGATTGGTTTTATTAGCTCTATTCTTGATTGCAACTATAATAGATATAGTTTATGGAGAACGAATATTTTGTAAAGAAGTCTGCCCAATTAATCCAATGTTGCAGACCTACAATAACATTCGATCAGTTTCATTACAAACAGTTAATTTTTCTATTTGCACAACAAATCATGAAAAAACTTGTATGATAGGTGATTCAAATTCTTACGGTTGTGATTGGGGATTTTTCCCTGGTAAATTAAAAAACAATATCAATGATTGCACCAACTGTTGTGATTGCATAAAAGCTTGTAATTACAACAATTTATCGTTAGTTACCAAGAAAACTAGCCTTTTTCCAGAAGAATATGAAAATCTAAGCTGGATCAGAAGTTTTTTACCGTTGTTTTTTCTGAGTATGGTGCTATTATACAGCATAACAAAAATTGCGACTATTGAACAATTTCATAGAATCATTCTAATAAATACAATTCCAGATATAGTAGTAGCACTTATTATGGAATCAATTTTTACACTCATTGTAATTCCATCTGTCTTTTCCCTTTTAATAGTGTTACCTCTTTATAAATTTGTCCAAAGACCAGATTTGAAGATTTTACTTATCAAAAAGAGTACTTTTTCATCTATACCAATGAGTTTAGCGTTTTGGATTGTTTTTACGATTTATCTAATAATTCCTAACATAAATTTATTGTTATTCTGGTTAGCTGATCCATTTTTATTAAATTGGAATATTTTTAATTTGAAAAATGTATCAGTATATTCAAGTTTCTTAAAAGAGCTATTTAATTATTTCAGCCAGATTATAATGATTTTAGGATATTATTTTACATTATTTTATGCTTACAAATTGTTAGAAACTAGTGAAACAAATTTAGGAAAAAAATATTTAATCATGTTAGGTCAATTTATCTTCTATTCTTTAATCTTTATTATTATTTCAGTGGTTTATTTATAATAGGATAAAGCGAATAAAAATGTCAAAATCAAAAAATTTCAACTCAATCTTAAAACATTTAAAATTACTTTATTGAAACTTTATTATTTAAATACGATTTTTTTTATAACCTAATATAGTTAAATCATATACTAAGGAATTTTTATGAAAACAAAAATATATTTGCTTGCATTTATAGCATTGATGACTTATTTACTAAATTTTCTATCATTCTCAGTGAATGCTCAAGGTGGACCTTATTATGGTAATAATAACATGATGGGAGGAAATGGACCATTTGCATTTTTTAGTTTATTCATGATACTAATCATGATTTTTGGTCTTTTATTTAATTTAGTCCTCGCCATTATTGTTTATAAAGATGCAGTCAAGAACAACAATCAAAATGCTGTTTTAATGGGTGTTCTAGTTTTTTTTACTGGAATTATAGGTTTGGTGCTTTACTTTTTACTAAAAGGCTCTCAAAATAACTATGCAACATCACCTTTCCCTACGAATCCACCCACAAATAATCAATCTCAATATAGAAATTCATTTTGTTCGATATGTGGAACACAATTAGACGGTAACACAAACTTTTGTCCGAATTGTGGAGCCGTTACAAAATAATTTTTTATTTACTCAAATTCTGATTGTAGAATAGCCAGGGGTTGTTGCCAATCCTTTGCTCTCTAAGAACTGATCGTGGTTTACAACCAAGATCTTGAGCTGTACGATGAATGTCTTTAAGTATTACTTCACCAGATCTACACCTTTGAAAAAGATAAACAAGGTAAACAATAAGGAATATCTGTGCCTTACTGCTAGCAGTATAGTTCAGAATCCATGAAATAAACTAGAGGAAGATTCAGAATGATATTTATGAAACCAAAGCCAACACCAAGGGAAAAAACTCCTATTTTTTGTGTATTGGATTTTATAAAGACAAATCAGTAAAAAAAGCTAATTCGAGAATTGAGAATCCAAATATACCAATAATAACGTTATAGAATTTAGTATCTAGACTAAAAGATTGAAGAAAAGACTCAGGTAATAAAGCAAATGCTAAAGGAATAGGAAAGCCGAACAGAATAGCCATCATCCAAAAGAAAAACGCATAAAATGATAAATATAGTGCCACATCTTTTAGCCTTGAATTCTCTGAAATAGCTTAGCATGAAGTTGTTAAAAATAAGATATTGAACTGGTTCGTGAGTTTAAATAGATATGCAATTAATGTATTAGAAGAAAAAAGTTTAATAGAACGTTATCCAGATCTAAATAATCTTTGGTCCTCATACTTCAAGTTAAAACAGTTGTTTTTGAGAAATTACGGTTTACTATGTGAAATTATTTCTTTTCGATTTTGGTCTATTAGAAACTCAACTTTAAAAATATGATTTTTTAAAAATTACCTTTTTCAATTATTTGACGATTTTTTTCTTTAAATATTCTCTTTTCTAAAATTTTATCCATTTTTTTATTGAAATAGTAAAATAAAGAAGATATCTTAGCCTCAACCATTTTGTCGCTTACTTTTTTGTAGTTAATAATTATTCATGTATTATTAGAGTAATATAAGAATTAAATTTTAATTCAATAGTATTTTAGATATACTCATCGACTACAATAAATAAATTTATAAACATTGAAATAAAAAATAATAACAAGATAAAAAGGTCTAAAATGTGTTTGAAAAACAGTTTAAACTGACAATAAAGCAAGGACGGGGGTACCAGTATGTATATATGCAACGAGTAGTTCATACCGGGAAAAAACGAAAAATAGAATCCTTTTCACTGGGAACGGTAGAAAACATCGCAAAAATCATAACTTCCATCCAGGGATCAACTGAAAGTCTATTTTTCGGAGAGGTTTTACTTTATTGCTTTACAAAGTATGAAAATTTTGACCAATTGTTAAATTCAACTCTCATTTCTTCATCGTTATCTAAAAATGAAATTGAAATAATGCATTGGATTATTAATACTATAATATTAGTGCCATATAGCAAACAGCATGTATTAAGACATTTTTCTCACTCAGCTTATTCAGAACTTATGCCTACTCCTGAAAGTAATGCAATTTATGCGCTTATGGATAAATTCAAAGATCCGGAATTGTATTATGAATCATATATTCAACAAACACTCTCAAAATTACAATATATTCCGGAATGGCATCATTTCGATACAACGACTATATACTTTTATTCCGATTATGATGAGCTGCGCACAAGAGGGTTTGGAAAAGATGGAAAGAAAGGATCACCTTTAATCAAGCTAGCATTAAGTTGTACAGAGGATCTTATACCAGTCATGTATAAAGTCTATCCAGGAAGAGAAAGTGATCAAACGGCATTCCAAGAATTTATTTATAAGGTTAAAAATCGACCAGATTTGAAACAAAAAATAATTACTTTCGACGCAGGATGCTACTCTATCAAAAAAGTTGAACAACTGGAAACTGATGGTTTCCAATATGTTTGTATGTCTGATATCTCTTTATTTACTCTAGAAAGCACTCCACAACAGCAAATTATTGATGGTGGCGAATGGACACTCCAACCAGGATCCTATAAAGGTAGACGTATTCTTGAAGCCTATAACGTTACGCATCACTTGGCTGCTATTGATAAACTTTCAAGAAAAATGGGAATAGTGTCACAATTTGTTGATTCAGTTATCGGTAGAACGCCAGATGCAAAATTAAAAAAAGTTCAAGAATTAATAAATGGATTAGGTCTTAAAAGATTGATATCGATAACCCTCTCCGAAGATAAACTCGTTTTAACTATCCACGAAAATGAGGTTCAAATTCAAAAAGAAAAGTTAAAAAAATTAGTCCTCATGACTAATCTTCCAGCTACAACTTCTGATACAGATCTCATTAAATGTTATTTAAAAAGATCATCAATAGAGCAGGTATATCGTTATATTAAGAGTCCCTTTGAAATTCGCCCTGTATATCATTGGAAACAGCAACGAATACGTTCCCATATCTTTCTCGTTCTTCTAGGGTATTTTCATCTCACACTTTTACGATATTATCTTTCTTTTCGTTATGCAATTAACTTTACACTTGAGCACCTATTGGAAGATCTCCTTTACTCAACGATCATTCGTTCAGAGCCTCGACCTGGAAAATATCTTCTTAATTTAGGTAAACAACCAGCATGGATCGTGAATGTAGTTAAAGATTGGAATATAAATCTGAATCAAGACGTTTCACTAGAACAATTTTCAATTAATGAATAATTATATAATTTCAATGTGAATTGAGACCTCTTTAGGAAGTAAATTTTTCTACTTTAACTACAATTTTTACTCTTTTTTTTCTCAATTCCTTTTTATTCCAGTCATTGAGCATCAATTACTTAAAATATTTGATCAGAAAATCTGTACTAAGATAAAATCTGACAATGCAAAAGAAAATAAATTACTCTAGAAAAAAAATTTTTGTTATTATTTTGAAGTTGAGTTATTATTAAGAAATCTTTGAATAAACTAATTGATTTGAAAAAAACTCAAAGAAAAAATCTTTTTGACAAAATTTCCTTCTAGAAAACCGAAAAGTAATGAAATTTTATTTTCCATAATCTTCTGCTAATTTACGTTTAAGTATTTTACCAGCAGCAGAAATGTAATTGGTGAATCCATCTACAAATACAATTGATTTAGGAATTTTGAATTTTGCTAATCTCTCTTTACAGAAATTTATAAGTTCTTCTTCTGTTGCTTTAGAACTAGTTTTTAATACCACTAAAGCTCTACCTGATTGTCCCCATTTTTCATCTTTTATCGGTATTACTTGAACCTGTGCTACGGATGGATGCTCCTCCAACACTTTTTCTATTTCTCTTGGATAAATATTTTCACCACCAGATATATACATATCTTTGAGTCTATCTACTATGAAAAAATATCCTTCTTCATCTTTTTTAGCCATATCACCTGTGTGAAAATATCCTTCTGGATCAAAAAGAATTCTATTAATTTCAGGCCGATTCCAATATCCTATTGTAACTGTTGGTCCTTTTAACACTAATTCTCCTATTTCATTTGATTTACATTCTTGTCCCGTTTCAGGATTAATTATTTTTGCATCTAAAAAGAAATTTGGTGTCCCTATACTTCCTATTTTTCGCTCCGCATCCTTCGGATCTAAGGCAAACACTCCCGGACCTACTTCTGTCATACCAAACCCTTGCTTAAAGACAATATTGTGTATTTCTTTAAAACTTCTAATTATGTCTAATGAAAGCGGTTCTCCTCCTGATGTCAAAAATCTATGAGTGCTAAAATCAACTTTTGAAAATTCTGGTCTTGCTAGCAACATTCTATATTGTGTCGGAACACAAAATCCAAAGGTTGGCCTCTCTGAGGTTATCAGTTGTAAATAGAGCTCAGGATTCCATGCTTCCATTTGAATTACTTTTCCACCTAGTATAAATAATGGTAATGCATAGACATACAGACCTCCTACATGGAATAATGGCAAATGATTAATATATGTGTCTCCGGGTAAAATATCTCTTATTGTGTTTAATGTATTATATGCTACCTGTCGATACGATATCATTGCTCCTTTTGGTAATCCAGTTGTTCCCCCAGTAAAGACTATGCCTATTGGATCTTCATATGTCAGTTTAGGATGCTTTGGGTTTGTCATAGAATAATTTTTAATACTTTTCTCAAATATTTCATCAAATTCATTATAATTGGTATCTTTGTAGAGATTTTTAAGCTCATTTACTATTTTTTTAGTATTTTTATCATAGAAGAAAACTTTAGGTGAAACATCTTTTGTCAATTGATTGAGTTCAGCTGGAACTAATCTCCAGTTCAGACCTACAATTATACCACCTAGCTTTTGTACTCCAAAAAACACTAACCAGTATCTATAATCATTAAACGCTAAAACAGCACACCTATCACCTTTTGAAAAATTATGTTTTTGTTGTAAATAATTTGCTACTTGGTTTGCTCCTGCATTTAATTCTGCATAAGTAAATCTTTTATTCGATTTTACATCAAATAATGCCTCCTTTTCAGGAGTATATACAAATCGCTTTGATAAATAATCAAACTGACTAGCCATTTCTTATTTCACTACCACCATGTAAAAATACAAGCTGCCATATTATAACCTCCTCCTGATGAACATAATAAAATTCTCTCTCCTTTTCCACTGCCTGGTTTAGGAATTTTTTGTAATTCAATTGCATCATACATTGCCATTGGTATACAAGCTGATCCAGTATATCCCCATTTATCCATTATAACATGAGTTTTACTCATTGGTTGTTGTATTGCTTGCATTACCTGCTCTATTGTTCGTAGATTTAATTGCGTAAAGAAATAAAAATCTATATCATTTGCTTTCAAATGAGCTTTTTTCAACACATCCTGTATTAATTTTGGCCATGTTTCAACGTTTAATTCTGATGGAAACCTTTTTTGAAATGCTACATACTGTTTTTGATTTTCTACCGAGTTATTATTGATTGGATATTTTGTTCCTCCTCTATAAATCCCTAAATAATCATAATATTGACCATCTGCAATCATTTTACTTGCCAATAGACCTATTTTAGAATCATTTTTTTGGAGAATTAACGCACCTGCACCATCTGCAAATAAAGTCGCCGTATAATGGTCTTGCCAATTCACAAATTTACTCATTCCATATGCACCAATAACCAAAATGGTGTTCATTTCATCTTCTGTTTGAAGATACTTATAGCCAGTCACTAACGCAGTTACAAAACCAGCACAAGCACAATTAATATCAAAGGTTCCAGCCCGTTTAGCACCTAATTTATGTTGTATTATAGTTGATGTTGCTGGCGATAAATAGTCAGGTGTGTCTGTACTGAGTATAATCATGTCAATCAATTCAGGTGTAAGTTGTGCTTTTTCTAGAGCTTGTTTAGAAGCTTGTATAGCTAAATCTGATGTTGATTCATCGTCAGACATTATGTAGCGATTTTTAATCCCAACATTTTTTACAAGCCAATCCCCAGTACCAGGTCGATTTAGTATTTTTTCAATATCTTGATTTGTTATAAGTTTTTTTGGAACACAAATTCCGATACCAGTAATTTTCGCTAAGGATTTCATTTATATCGCATTGATTTTTGATTTTTGGCAAGATTCACGATTTACTTGAATTCTTATCTAAGAAATGTAAAACAATTTTATTAAATTGCTTATAGAATTGTATAAATGACCAATGTTGTCCTCCTTTTAGTAAAACAAGTTGAGAATTAGTTATTTTTTCATGTAACAGTTCTGCATTTTTGGTTGGAACAACAAGATCAGAATCACCATGAATTATCAACGTTGGTGCTGTTATAGAACTAATTTTTTCTTCAACATTAAATATAGTCGATGCATGGGCTTGATTTAACCTGGCATTATTTGGCTGTGGATTTTGTTCTCTCCAAACTACTATTTGATCTAATAATTTTTTATTAGCTTTGATCCATTCTTGTGAAGCGACAACGCTCATTCGTATATTATAAGCTTCTTCTGCAGTGATTGTTTCACTCGGGACAGTTAACATTTTGGTTAATGTATCTTTACTTGCAACAATTGAAT
>DAHXPE010000507.1 GCA_027364495.1 Candidatus Heimdallarchaeota archaeon
TTTTTTACTTCCAATACTTCGAATAATAATTAGTTTAAATTTTCCGGATTCTAGCATCATGCCGAGGGTTTTAACATTTTTTTAATATTTTCTGCACTAACTTCTTTACCAGCAGAGTGTAAAGCAAGTGCTAAATGAACGTATTGCATTTTTTATTTCACCGATCTATTTCTCTTGTTTAAGTTGAATTTCATCAACCGAGAAAGTCTAGGACCTTACTATTTTTAACTCAAGAGAATATAATTAATTTTTTTTTTTCACTTTTTTAAATAAATTGAAAAAAAGAAGTATGCTTTGAAAAGACTCAACTTATATAATTTTTAATGATGCCATATTTTTTTCCATGAATTCCAGAATATTATCTGGATATTGTGGAGTAGGGGAAACTTCGACACCGTGCTTGATTCTATCTACGAAATTTGCTAAGGAATCAAGTAATTTAGTATTTACTATGATTTTATTAAGATAAAGAAAGTCAATTTTTTCTTGAATCTTAATATCTTCGGTTGTTTGTGCTAGTAAAATAAAAAAACAATCAACAGCATGGTTTAATGCTTTCCAGCTATTTAAATAAAAATCTGGAACAAGATTTTTTCGATCATAGGCAAAACGAGCTTCACTCCAATCATGTCCAGCAGCATTATAATGCTGATAAGCTACTTGAATATATTGATCAACAGAATTTTCAACAGATTTTCCTTGTTGCCATTCAATGACCATTTCAATAATATTATTTTGCTTTGATTTTGTTTCTGAATCTTTTTTAAGTCGTTCTAAATCTTTTTTTAAATCATCAATTTTCTTTTGCTTAATATTCAATGTACTGCTCAGATAATTCTTTCTTTCCATGAGATGTAACTTATTTGACTCGTTCGTCATTTGAGGAGCTTGTTCAACTTTATATCTCTGAATTAAATCTGCCACATCTCTAATTTGATTTTTTGTTTGTTTAATTTGGTTATCAGTATCTTGAAACTTCTTAATTAATTTTGAATTAAGTTCCATCTCGGAATTTATATCGGATTTGAGTTTCATTACTTCTGATACTACTTTTGGATCTTCAAGTGGCTTTTCACCAGTTTTTTCAACTTTCTTATATACAGATAGTTCCTGGCGTAATTTTGAACGTTCACTTCGATGGTTAGCAATCCTTTTGGAATAATCTAATTTCTTGGATAAAAATTCAGAATCAACAACAGCTTCATCTAATTCAATAGTTGCCATATTTACACCATTTTTTTAGTATTAAGCAAGTCATTGAGTTCGTCTTCAATTTGTTTTATTTGTTCATCAATTTCTGTATTCTTTTTTTCCAATGTTTGAACCTCAGTTTGAAGTCCAGATAATTCTTTGGTCACATTTTGAGATGTTAACTCTTGTAATGCAATGTCCATTTCTTTAAAGATATGATCTTGTTCTGATAGTTCTTTTTCTTTTGATGTTAATTGTAATTGGACAGTTTGATTTTCTTGTCTGATTTCTTGCAATTTCCTTTCAATATCTGCACGTTGATTAACAACGGAGTCAGAGATTCCCAAATCACCGAATTTTTTTCTATAATCACTTAAAACAGATAAAAATTGATTTATTTCAGCTTCTTGATTAGCTGCATGATCTGAAAAAACTTTTAGAATTTTCTTTTGTTTGAGACCAATCATATGAATTCACAAATATATTCAATTTACGAAAGAATGGTAAAGTTTAATTTAAATAAATTATACACTTAATAGATAAATTTGCTAGAATTAATAATTATATCAATTTGCAACATTTATTAATTTATTATTATTATGATTAAAAAAAAAACCTAATATTTCATAGTGCAAATCGTATAATTCTAATAATTATTTATTTCCTAATCATAAACAAGTTTATAAGGTTGCATTTTTATGGATAAAACTTCTATAATCGTTCAATTTCGTTCGATGGTTGAAAATTTACCAAGTAGTAAAAAAAATCTTGATGTGGCAAAAAATTTAGTAAATTTTGCATTAGAAAGCAAAAATAGTATTGGAATAACAGATCCAGATTTTTTAAGGATTTTAAGTGCCATTCAGGAAGCTATTACATATTTTGTCAATGAAAATAAAATAAGAGAAGCAACTCTTTTAGTTGACACTTATATTGATCTTTTAGAAGAAATTAATAATCCAACTGAAACAATAGCCAGAACAAAAGAAATTTCAAGTGTGTTTTTTTCTAAAAAAGATTCTACGTATCATATCTATTGCGAAGATCTCGTAAATCGTGTAGTATCAATATTAGATGATGATTCAAGATTAAAGGAACTTGGTGCCTTACTAATTGAGATTGCTGAAAATCTGCAAAAGTTGAAAATTCACGAAATGGCTATAAATTATTACGAAAGAGGGATAACTTATTTAATTGATGCAAATGACAAAGATCTTGTTTTAAATGAAATTCAAAAATTATTAGAAACAGTTCGAGTTTTATCGCTCAAAAATAATGAGTATAGTAATCAATACATGGATCTTATCAATTCATTAGTGACTGATGCAAATATTGATCTTAGTAAAGATACAAACACTCAACTTGCTTACCAAAGTTATTCTGATCATTTATTAAAATCTTCCAAAGATGTTGTTGAATCAAGAACTAGTAAATCAGGTCGATTGGCTAAAAAGAAAAGAGAATTTTTTAAAAAGAAAGTTATTGATGAAGAATAAAAAAAATTTACTGGATATATTTGAATAAAGATGTTTGAATATTTTGACCATTTTTTGTTTTTTCAGACACTTTGCGTTCATTTTCTTTTTTGAAGTTTTGATGTCTAAGAAATTCTTTTGTTGAAATTCGAGCTTTGTGTTTTTCAACAGCAACAAAATAACAAACAGCTTTTTTGCTACACTTTGATTCGGTTTCGTATTTTAAATCACTAACCGAATTATAATGTAATTTTCCGAGTGAACATTCACAAATTGTTTCTGTATCCTCAGAGGCTTTTGAATTTGTTACGAGAAGTTGCTCGATTACCTGTGATACACTCAACATTATTTTTCAAACCTCAATAAAAATCATAATATGAAAATTATCGAAAATCTTATTAAATAAGAATGTAATTATGTCCGACAAAACTTATTAAAAGTGAAGGTATTACTAGATTAACACTATCGAGGTAAAAAAGAGATATGAAACGTATAAGTGAGTAAATCGAAGAAAAAATCTTGAATAAAAAGTTCTAATATTACGTAATTTGACCATTTGCCAAAACTATCTCTTTTTCGTGATCTGTTCCATCAAAAGAAGCTTGTAATTTAATTTTATAGGTTTTTCCAAGTGTACCAGCGTCAAATTTAACCCTATTAGAAAATTCTATTTTTTCACCGTTTTTAAGCTCGAAAATAGAACGCTCTGGTGCACCTTCAGTAAATTTACCTGTTGTTGGTATTTTTAGTTGAATTTTAATATTTTCTAAAGGAGTTTCACCAGAATTTTCAATTTTACTTATAAATTCGAATTCAAAATCTTCATCTATCACATTAAAACCAATATCTAATTTCAATTCTTTAGAACCAGCAAGCACATTTACTTTTACGGTATCACTTTTTGATTCATAATTGGTTCCATTAACCAGATATTCAACAGTTAAAGGGCCAATCATCCAAGGGCCAGTGAGATGTGGTTCTAGAACAAAATCGTATTCTAAATTTGATTTTACTGTTAAATTAACCTTTTTTGTATCATATGAAGTACTTATGAATTGACCTTTGGATCCGGGTTGTAAATATAGTTTTTCAATTAAAAGCGGAGTATGATTAGAAATCTTTGCTTTCAACATGACTTGTTCGCCGCTTTTAATTTCACTCACATCAGCAGATAGTGAAGTAGTTACAGCTGATGAGCCGCGAATAGAATCTTGTACGGATCGAACATAAGTAGTAAATTCTTTAGGAAACTGATCTGGGAAAACAATAAAATTTTCAGTTTCCCAAATTTTCTCTGGGTGGTCAATAAAATTACTGTAGGTTTCTAAAGCAAATTTGTTATAAGGATGCTTAACATTAGCATTTGATAAATTTGTTGCTAATTTATTAATAAAATTTTGATCATGAACAGCGATCTTAAAAATCATTAATGGACCAATAATTTCATGTAAATCATCATAATTAACTTTTTTGTTATCTTTGGTCATAAGTGCATATGCTTTTTCGAGAATTTCAGCAATTTCTTTAGTAGGATCTTTCAATTGGCATTTTATTTTAGCGGCTGTTATAAGCAAGTCAGCTGCATCACCATTTTGGTTAAGATTCTCAGCAGATGTCGATGCATTCAAAAGTGCATGTATTTTGATTTTATTTGATCTGGTTGACCTGTATGTTTTCATAAATTTTTGATATGCTAGAGAATATTCCTTTGCAGAAAAATGATCCATAGCTTCAAGAAATGTTTGTTCTAATTTTCTATCATTACCAAAAAGGTCCCCTAATTTTTTGAGAAAGCTCATAATATAAACGTGCACGCCTTATTGCTATTTTTATTTCTTGTTTTTCTAATTGAATCTTAAATAAAAAGTGAAAATCAAGCTCTTAATTTTGTTATTATATTTGCGAGATGTTCATTGGTTAAATATTGCGGGAGTACACAATTAGGAGCGACAATAATTCTCGAAGATATTGGCTTTAGAGTTGTCATCAGTGTTTTTATTGGTCCAACATCTGAAATTGGTTCAGAAGATATTTTTTCAAGAAATTTGTCCTCTAAACCCCCTAATAATCCTCCAAGAAAGAATTTTTCCATTTTTGGATTTGAAAAAAATTGTGGAAAATTTGCAAATGCATGAAAATTAATTGCATCAATTTTTAATTTCTTAAGAACATCTTTAAAGAAGATTTCATTTCCATGAAGATGTAGAAGCTGAAATTCGCATTTAGTTCGAAGTTTATCAATAACTACCTTATCATATGGCAAAGCAATGTCAGACCAATTTTCTACATTCCAGCCATCGCTTAAATCAGTTTCTTGAGTTGCGAAAAATAGACCATTTGCACCTGCTTCGATGCAAATTTTGGAAAAATCTGTCATTACGTTTGTCAGTGCTTGTAATCTATCTTTTACTAATTCCTTATCTATTTCAAAATGCTCTATTAGCTTATCATGTAATATTAATTTTCTAGCTATCATTGTAGGCAGAAAAATTGTCATCATACTAGGAGTATTAAGTATTTCCTTGCTTAATTTTTGTACTAATTCTATTTGTTTTCCTAATTCACCAGTCTGAGGGTCAAATTCTTCTATTTTTTCCCAATCCTTTATGTCATGAATAGGGTACTTTTTAGTTATGTAGGAACCAGTTTCTTTGTTAAATTCATTTGGATTAAATTCAACACCAAAATCTACAAGAGCATATTTTGAATGAGGAGAAATTTTAATGAGATCAGATTTTACTAGTTCTTGAAATTGTAAATGGGCCTTAATAGAGTCTTCTGGTCTTAGATCATGGCCTGGAAAATGTTTCCAAAGAGAATATGGTTGTCTTGAGAAGTCGCTTCTTTTTCCTTTTATAATGGATATAACTTCATCAAGGCTAATTTCATTCATTTATTCTTTTCCCTCATCCTGTTTTTTATTACCTAATCCAATTTTGCCAAGAAGTCCTCTACCAGCTGTTAATGAGGCCTTTGCTAATTGACCACCAACTAATTTTACAGCATCTGCGGTCATATCTTTTTTAGAAATTTCACCAGATTGAACACCTATAAAATAAGCTTTTATTTCGTCATAACTGGGCAAGAACTGTAATCTTATGAGATCTGACTTATAGTAACTTCTTGCCGGAGGAAAAGTAAAATTTGTTAAAATAATAAATAAAATAAAGAGTGTTGTAATTATGATCGTGATAATTTCATACAGTTGACCGACCGTTATTCCACTAAAGTATTTTAAATATAATGAATTAAAATGAGTGGCATTTTTTAGGTCATAGAAGTATTCGAGTTGTAATAAAACATAACCTAGAAAAGTTCCTAAAAATATGAGAACAATTCCTTCAGCACTCAAATAGTTAAATAGTTTCGAAATTCCAAAAGGATCAGTATCACGTACCTTTTCATGCTTTTTCTTTGCTTGTTCTAAACGGACTTCTTCTTCAGTCATTTTT
>DAHXPE010000509.1 GCA_027364495.1 Candidatus Heimdallarchaeota archaeon
AAAGTATCATTCAGGCTTAATCCAAACTTAACAGAAACTGAAACAGAAAAATACCGAGTAGATAAAATTGCAAGTCAATTAGGAGGTGCCTTTACGAGGTTATCTTTAATATCCAGGGTTTGTTGTCTTCTTTTTCGATAATTTTGTATATGGCTTTTATGTTGAAGGATCCATTTTTGTAAATTACCAATATCAAAGGATTCAATTAATTCAATTAACTCTTTATCATCTCGAGTATCTTTTATGAGATCATTACATGCCCAAATGATATCATCATCAGTATTAAGAGCTATTAGGCCAAAACCAGGTGGTGAATCGGTGAATTTTGCACTGTCAACAACATCAGCTATTTTTACTAATTTGGATAAATCTGACTCTTCAGTAATAGAAAAGAACTTTTTCATAACTGAGCATGTGCTTGCTGCTGAAAAATCTAATAATCCAGATTTTTCATTTATTGGAGAAGTCTGTTGATTAGTTATGTGATGATCGAAATAATATAATGTATTCGATCCAAATCTAGGCAAATCTAAAATTATTTTTTTTTGGTTTTCTAATGTTTGAATCTTCTTTGATCGACGAATTATTTCAGTAGGAGAAAGTGGGACTAAATAAAAATCTGAAAAATAGGAATATATATCCTGTAAACATGAAATTATAATTATTGCTGAAAATAATCCATCCACACAGCTTTTATGAAAACAAATAGCTATTTTATTTTGCGGAATAAAAGAATCATACACGGTTAGTCACGGGTCTATATTTAGCCTAGTATTTGTGAAAAAGGAGTTATTGAGGCTAGTAGTAATCCAATGACACCAACAGCCATTGTTGATTTTAAAAGGCGTTTGGTTTTTGTAGCATTTTTGATTAATTCTTCTTCATTGCCTCTCAAATTAATTATTGAATATAAAACGAGAATATCAGCTACTATGATGCAAATTAATAAAGCCCAAGATTGGAATATTTTGATTTCTGGTGTTAAAAATGCAATAGGCGAAAACAATAGAAATAAAATTAAAACCCCTTTTCCAAGGTAGGCTGTATTTTCGACTCCAATTATCATAGGTAAGGTGGTTATTGATTTGTCACCAATGCTTGACCCTTGTTTGTCACCTTTTACGTCCTCACAATCTTTTATGACCTCACGACCGAACATCAAAGTAGAAGCTACAAGAATAGGATAAACTGTTTGATGAAATTGATTGGTTATCGTACCTCCGTAGAGCAAAGGGATACAAACAAGTATTGTTATAATCAAATTTCCCAGACCAGCCGTACGCTTAAAATAGGAAGCATACAGATATAAACAAATTATTCCTAATAAGGCAAGTAAAGGTGTTATTAATGTTGTAATAAAATTTGCTCTTTCAAAATATGCAAGAACAAAACTTAAAATAAAACCAAGAAGAAAAAGACTAAGCGCAAAAACATATGCTTGTTTTAAGGAAACTTGATTCGATGGAATAGCACGTTGTGGTTGGTTAATTCTATCTATTTCAATATCAAAGTAATCATTTATCACGTAGCCTCCTGCAGCGATAACAGCAGTTACTATTGCTGCAAGTATCATTTCACCTGCATAATTATCAACTTTGTTTAATCCAACAGATACTAATATTCCAATTATTGTTGCAAAACCTGCCAATGTGCTGTTAAAAGGTCTACTTAACGTGAAAAGTCCTTTTAAAAAGGAAGAATTGCTTTTAGAAGTTTTTAAGATCATAAAATTTAGCTCATTAAATCTTAAAATATATTTGAAGAAATAATTTTGGACTTACCTTTTTTTTTGATTTTTAATAAAAAATTAATACTATATTTTGTTTTCTAAAATAAGCTTTATTGATTATTTTAAAATTTTTTTTTTAACAATTTTGTCAAAGTTGATTGTATTTGGATACTTCCTTAGAAGAAAAAATTATAAATCATTTAATGAAAAATTTAACTACACAGGATATTGATTTAGAAATAGGTCGTTTTATTACTGAAAATGACATTTTTCAAGATAGTAATTCTCTTCATGTTTGGATTATTAAGCAAAATTCTCATCAGATAACTGAAAAAACAGTTGAACTAGACGAATTTTCATCCATTGAAATTAATTTGACATTTGTACCACCAAATTTTTTCACAGATGTTTTCGAGGGGTTAGATGTTCCTTATTGGCAAATTGCTACTTCAAAACGTGTGTTAACGGATTGTAAAATTGTATATGATCCTCAGAAATTTGTCCATTATTGTATAGAACAAGCAAAGACTCTTTCATGGAATTCAGAAAGTATAGCCTTAAAGAAAAATGTTTCTGAAGAACTCATTTCCAAAGCACGGAATTTTATTAAACAAGACATGCTTGCAGATGCTTATATGTGGGCTATAAAAGCTGTTGAAGAAGCTATCTGTGTTCAATTAATGAATAATGGCTCCTTCAATGTTACAACACCATCATTATTGCTTGATTCAATCAGAGGCACTCCTGATCTCATACGATTCTATTCAGATCTTCTTGCAGCTGACTTGTTAACTCCTGACCTTGCATTTGTTTCTCTAAAAGAACTTGAGAATCTTGCTGAGTATTTATATCATTCTCAAAACATTCACAAACAACGTGAAGAATGGATTCTTTCAGCTTTTGTCTCTATAAACGAAGCAGAAAGGAAATTAAAGCGAGTTTTGAACCATGCTTCAGATGAAAATTTAGACTTAGCATCTTGGGAGATAGTTTTTGAAGATGCACTAGCAGAATTATGGCAAGCTTATTTTGTTACTGCTCAAACCCCTTGGAATAAAGATGTTCCGCTCGATCCGTGGGTGGTGGGTCTATTTTGGAAGTGGTTTGTTAATGAAGAACCGAAATATGATGTTAACCAGATCTTGGAGAGAACCAAAGCAATTCTTGAAACAGGCTCACCATTATTTGAATGGGAGCAAAATTAACGATTAGGATCCTTGGTTTTTTCAGTTTACTTCTTAGTTCTTGTAGTCAGTTGAAATTTGATTGAACTAATTGATTCAATTACTTTTTCAACGTTTTTAGCTTCAGGAAAAAGAGGTGAAATAGAATTTAATGTAACTGAACGGGCTTTTTTCAGATCCCAAAAAACAGAAAAAAGGAAATTTCTCCCTGTCATTGGATAATAGAAGAAAAATTCTATTCCATCTGATAAATTTGTAGAATTTATTGTTGAAAAAGAAAAATTATGATTTTTTATTATATACATGCATAAAAAGAGGTTTTCAGAATTTGTTTCAAGTTTAATGCGAAAATAGTTTGGAAAAATTAAATTTCCAAAGAAATTGACTTTTTGATTCTGTAATTCTGTCAAAAGTTTATCATAAATATTCATAATAAAACTTCTTAGTAAACCAATAATTTAAATATGTTAATAACTGATTATTTTAACAAATTTTTATTATTTTTCCTAAGTAAATTGATTTAAAAATTTTTAAGAATAAGATTAAAATTATTAAATTTTAATATGTAAAAATACCGTTAATAGTTTTCGTTAACTTATTACTTACATGAAAAGTACTTTGATTACAAATGAATTCCACGACTAGTCCAATTTGTAAAGAGGATGCAAAATGAAAAACGTCACAATTAAAGCCATTATCGGAGGCGACGGTGCAGTAGGTAAAACTAGCTTGGTTCGAGCATTTATGGAAAGTGAGTTTAAAAAGGATTACTTGCTTACTGTAGGCGTTGATGTAACCTCGAAGGCAATCGATATAGGTGACAACAAAGTTATCTTAAGTGTCAATGACATTGCAGGACAACCTAGATTTGAAACTTTTAGGTCTGTCTTTTTCAAAGGTGCTGCTATTGCTTTCTTGTGTTTTGACCTAACTCGTGATCAAACTCTCAAGAGTCTAACCAGCGCTTGGGTTCCTGAATTAGCTACACAATCTGATCCTAATGCTCCTGTACATTGCATTTTAGTGGGAAATAAATCTGATTTAGAAGATCTTAGGTCAGTTTCTGAACAAGAAGCCAAGGCAGAATTAAAAAAGATGCAAAAATTATATCCAAATCTTAAATTTATTGATTATATAGAAACTTCTGCTTTAAAAAAGAAACATGTAAATGAAGCATTTAGTATTCTAACGGAAGCTTTTTTGAAATTTAGAGGTTTGCTTTAGTTTTTACGTATTTAAAATTTCAAATGCCTCATTTTGAATAGCCTGGGATTCATCAGAGGTTGCTTTTTTCACAATTTTGATAAAATTATCATCAAGTATCTTTTCATGTTGTTTTATTAATTTAATTGATTGAATAACGACCAGTCTTACAATATAATCATGCTCCTCCATGCCTTGTTCAAAAACTTTCATTACTTCGCTAAAGGTGGTATTTCTTAAAATAAATTGATCTGTAAAAGATTGAATGACTGCGCTTTTGACATCAGGATCAAAATCGTTTATGTATTGTCTTATTTCAGAAAGTAAATAGCTTTGTTCTTTGTCGTTCCTAATTGAATCATTAAGTGCATAAATACAATTTGTTCGAATACCAATAGCATTGTCTATGTCCTTTAAATTATCCAAGAGTATTTTAATGAAGGTTTTTTTCTTATCTTGGTCCGTGGGAAAATTATTTCGTAAAAAATTAATAGCACCCAGTTTAGCTGGAGAATCTAATGATTCTAAAGTATTTTTAGCTAACAAATAGATTTCTTCGTCATTATTTATCTGGTATATTTCATCTAATAATGAGAAAATTATCGTTGCAATTCCAAAAGTCTCATATTCTAGTCGTCCAGAAATAAGATCCTTAATTCTTGAGGTGTATTCAGGAAATTTTTTTATAAAATACATTAAAGCATCTAGAATTAACCTTTTAAGTTTTTCGTCATTTTGATGATATATTTTTTCTATTTCATTATAAATTTTATTAGCATAATCTTTATCAGGATTTAACTGAAGTATATGCCCTAAAACGTTTAGAGAACCATTCTTAACAGCTGAATTTCCATTCCTTAGAAGTTGTATATTAACTTCGAATAATTTTTCATCATAATTAGGGGAAACGTCTAGTAATTGATTTGCTAAATTAAAAAGTAACTCATAAATTTCATCATCAGCATCAATTGAAAGTTGATTATTAATAAAAAAATAGATATTTGTGAAAAGTTCATTTTTTATTTTCTTATTTTCTAACTCTAAAATTTCCTTATAGGTGGCGACAAGCTTAAGGATAGTCTCCCTATCTTCCATTAAATTTCCTAGTTTTTGAAGCAGGTTTAATTGTATAATTGATGGATTTTCCTGTGAGATAGCTAAACCATTTAATATTTGGTTTGCTTCATAATGATTTTTCCAAACGCCAAAACTTAAATATCTATTATTTGTAATAAAAGCCAGTAAAATAGATATAATAAGAGTGCCCAGTATAATTTCTCTAAAAACAATTGAAGAAGAAATTAAACCGGGAAAAATGTTTATTTTTTCTGAATTGAAGACATAAAAGTAAGAAAATATAAAATTGAAAGGAATAGAAAACGTGTACATTGTAAAAAGTATAGAATACCAGGGTTGGGATACTGTTCTTTTACCAGTAATGTCAACTGAAATGCCATAAAGGAATAAGAGGTACAAAATAAAAATTGGGATGGCAAGATTGACTTGAAAAGTAGAATTGAATAAAAATCCTCGGATAACTAATCCGACTAGGAGTAATGTAGAAAAAATCAAAAAGAAAAAGGGTGAAAGAGTATTAAAGGTCATTCTAATCGGGGATCCTGGTGTAGGGAAATCATCATTGATCAATACTTATGTACATGGTAAATTTAAGCATAGCTATCAAGTTACCA
>DAHXPE010000511.1 GCA_027364495.1 Candidatus Heimdallarchaeota archaeon
ACATCTTATTAAAGAAACCATTATTTAAAATATTATCACCTCGTACATTAATTAATAAATTATTCATTTTTTCAATTTTAAGAGGAATTCCCCAACCAATTTGATTAAAAGCATTGATTTCTTGGTTGTCTCTAGTTACTGTTGTAATTAAATCCGTAGGTGCGATATTATAACTAGGTTGATAATCATAAGTAATTTCATGAATTTCATAACGTTTTTGAAGTTGTTCAAGCCTTTCAGCTAAAGTAAAACGGCCACACATCGCTATTATTCTGCATATTGATGTATAAAAATGCTTCTTAATTACAATATTAGAATATTATGATATTTTATTCTGATGAATCTTTTTTTGGTTAATCAAAGTAATTAACATAAGAATTTCCCGGAAAGTATACTGGTTATTAGTAGAGGGAGGAATGACAAGACTAAGATCGGTTAATTCTTGGATTAATTGATCAAGAATGGGTTGATCTTCAGAACGTAGTCCGGTACGAAATTCTTGTAAAAATTTGGTAAAAAAATCTTTTTTATCATTTGATTTATCCATATTAATAACTTCTTTGTTTGTAATCATCAGTAAATTTATTTTCAGTAATAAAATCACTTAACGAGAAAGATGTATATTTTTTATCAGAAAACGCAGGTGGAATAATATTAGTAAATGCCTCACGCAGCATTTTCCGATACCACTGAAGATCATAATATTCTCCATTATAGAGCTCTTTAGCAATAACTCTCTTTAAAGTTGATTTAGCAGTGCTATTGGTGACAAGGAAAGTTACCTTCATACCGGACTGCAAATGTCTACCAGCTTTGACCAGTTGCTGAGCTGCAATAGCCTGGTAGACAGATTGAACATAATGTTTTGGCTCCTTAGCAATAACCTTTTTTATAAAAAGTTGATCAGCTGGAACTTCACGACTGATAAGCATGGCATCGAACTTTTCATGGACCTTCCAAAACTCTGTTCTAAGGAGGTGAAAGAATTCATCTTTAGTAGTAGCAGAAGCCAAACATTCAAGTGCTTCAGCTTGAGCAGTTCGAATAAAATCACAGGTATCACGACGTCGAAGTTCAATACCACGGACTTTAAAAGAACCATCATCAAAACATCCATAATAGCGATTTAAGACACCTACATCAGGGTCATGACGGCGGGGTAAAAAGACAATCCAGCGGAAAGTACCTTCATGACTAATTGGTAAATCAGTAGCTTCTTCAATCTCTTGACAGATCTGGCTAATGAGTCCACTATCAATAGAATGCTCATCAGCATATTTTCCCCACAGGGAATCGACAATGCCAGCTACCAGTTCAAAATTATATTTTTGCATGATTTCTCCAGCAACAAGAAGAGATTGGCGGGCATGAGCATTAATAGATTCATGGGCTTCAATTCTGCCGAAACGAGCATTTCTATACCCTTGATAACCAAAACAATTGTGTGTGAAGACACCTTCTCTTCCGACAAAGAAACCAGGCAGTTTATTAGTAACTTCTAGACAATAGACATATTTGGATCTAGAAGGAATTTCTGATATAGTTGATACTTTGCTAAAAGCAGTATCAATTGAACAAAAATTTTCATTAGTTACATCAGCAAATAGCTTATGCGGAAGAATTGGGAAGATGTCTCCAATCCGAACATCCTTTGCTTCGATCTCTTTCAAAAAATTATTCTCTAAGATATAACAAATATGATCACCTGTTACAACTATTGAACTTTTTGTTTCTAATTGAATATAAAACATCGTTTTGGGACTAGGCAGTTTTATGACTCTTTTGACTGGATTTAATGTTGTTTTAAGTGTCGAATCAAGTCCAATAGCAAAAATCTTTTTTGTTTCTTTACTTGTTTCAAGTATTTTATCAACAAACCTCCCAATATGAGTGAATGTTACTTTATTATTCTCATAAATTGGTAACAAAGTGTTTGGTTCGAAACAGGTAACAAGAATCCATTTAAGTGTCTTTTGAAGTTGGTCATAGGATGCATTAGTTTTACGGAATTGTTTATAAAATAATCTCTTATCAAGAACAGTTTTCAGAACAAGTGGAACCAACCCTTTTCGTTTTTGGCAGGTGTACCATGTTGTACCAGGTATTGGTTTTCCAGTGCCATCACCACAGCACTGACAATTGACAGTTTCGGGAGAAATATTATGTTTAACCATAATATTTGGAAACATGCTTGAAAAGTCTATTCCTGCGACATTAAAATGTATTCCTACTCGAGGTGAAAAAATGAACCCTCCTCGATCACCAACAACTAACGATTCTCCTGATCTAAATCTTTCAGCATCAGCTTTCCGCGAGGGTATAAGAATATCCCAGACAAGTGCTTGACGTATTTGCATACCAGTTAAATTTGTTCCAATTGATGTTCTAGCACAACGTTGAGCATCAATACAGGATAATCTGGCCAATTCAACCACCCCTGCAAATCCACCATCTTTCCAAGTAAATGAATTGCGTAAATCAACATGATGTCTACCCCCGTAAAGATAATAACCATGATCTTTGTAGTAATGACCACCATAGGACATAAAACTTGTGCCTTGCGAAGTATATTTTGCTGCTCGATACAGAGGATCAATTCCTGGTTCTCTTGAAAGACTCATATCACCAAGACCATGATAGACTGCTCGCACTGCAAAAAGCCTGAGATCTTGATCCCCTCCTTGAGTTACAAGTACATCAGGATCTTCTGTCTCAATCCAGTGCATTGCCTCAAGTATAAGGTTCCGTTCTGGTAGACCTGTAATAGTGTATTTTTCATCTTCTTTATCGGTTAGTACACTTGATAATTTTGTAAATGCAATTGTTGTTATCTTGTCTCTTTTAATTACAGATGAAAAATCAATAGTAATTTGAACAGCCTTTACAGGTGGTAATTCGTAATTAAACGCTGTCAATGTATCAATAATTTCGTATTTTGTTATGTTATTGCTTTTATCTAGTGTTAAAATAGCTTTACAAAAGGGAAAAAGACCTGTAACTGCGTAAAGATATTGAAAATTGGACAAATCAACATTGTAAAAATCTAAGGGAAAAACATCTCTTAGTTCTTTCATGAATTGTTGTTTATTCACGTATAAAGGAACTTTAATTTCTATAACTGTTGAATAATGCTTATCATGGATTGATATCCGTTTTTTAACACTTTTGACAGTAATCACATCTTTATGAGAAATTAAACTTGTAAAAAGGTTAGTCAAAGGAGTCCTTGTTACTGGTACTGCATAAATAGAGCAGTTGACTTGTTTAAAGTAGCATCGAATCGTCTTTTGATCTGTCGTGACCCAAAAACTGAGAATTTGTTTTTCCTGTGGTAAAATATCAAATAGCCAAGCAGTCACTTGAGACATGTTTAAAGTGATTACTTTCATTGATCTTAACTAGCCACACAGAGTAGGCTGAAACTATCACGAAATCGTTCAAAAAATTAAATTTTATTAAATTTTTGGGAAAAAAAGATTGATTTCAAGATTAAGACAAAATTGGATAGAAAAATTTTAATCGAGGTTTATTTAAGAAAGTTAAATCAAGAATATTAGTTACTAAAAAGATTTTTTTTAATTACCACAGTAAAATTTTTGTTCTTTTTATGTAATTTGTAGAGATTTTTTTTTAATTTTTGATTTATATTATAATATTGACTCTTCTGAAATTTTCCGAAAACTATATAAATAACTTTTATACAGTGTGTATTCGTATAATTAATTTGTCTACAGATTAATTATTAAGCAAAATTGAGAGAGTTATAAATTATATTTTTGAGAGATCCTGAGTTTAAACGATACTTTATTTGAGGAAAGGGTTAACCACTGTATTATGAAAATATATATAAATATATATAATTATATAAACTTATGGAAATTAATTATCGACCACGTGAAGCTGCACGTTTATTAGGAGTAACTGTGGCGACTTTACAAAGATGGGATCGTGAAGGTAAATTAAC
>DAHXPE010000512.1 GCA_027364495.1 Candidatus Heimdallarchaeota archaeon
ATTTTTACTATAAAAGGGAAATTAATTAGTAATTCTGTTTTGAATCAGAAAAAAGAATAAGTTCTAGTCATTATTACTGAAAAGGGAAAAATGAAATTTGTCTTGATGAACAGTTAACCCAACGGATTTTTGACCTTATAGGGTTCATTTTTATTTTAACATGTTTTTCTGTATTTGGGTTATTAATTCAGTTATCTTCGAATATTCGAAAAAATGAAAATCTTGTTCTTTTTCTTTGGATTTTTTTTACTTTTCCTGAAAATCTTGTTCTTTTTCTTTGGATTTTTTTTACCGTTCCCATTACTACTAAAGTAAACTCTCCCGGTAAATAGTTAAGGGTTCTGATTACAAATTGAATATTTTTGTATTTTTCTAACCTTCCAACGCATAAAATTTCCTTTTTTTCCACTGGCATTTTCTCAATTTCTTTGTTAGTAAATCTTCCTATATCAATCCCATTATAAATCACTTTATGCAGCGTTGTAGTTGGAAATTTTCTCAAAAATTCTGCTTTTTCTGTTTGGGATACAAATTGAAGAGCATCTATTTTTTTTAGAAATAGTTTTTTGAAAATTATATCATAGTAAATTCTAAAAATCCTTAATAGTGCTGTTGACCCTTGGGTGTGAAAATGTGGGGTTAATACCACTGGTGTTTGTATGGTACCTTTGAACCATAATATTTGAGCTGGTAACATTGTACTATAATTGTGCAGTACTAATAAATCAAATTTTCTTGTGTTTGCTTTCACGTAATTTACTAAACCTGGTGATATTCTTAACATACCACCATAAGATTTGAATATCAGTACTTGAATATCCATCCACATTTTTTTTTGCATATTTTTTTTTAATGTTGCTCTTGTACATAGTATTGTTAACTCATGATCTTTTCGTAAGCATTTACTGTATTCTTTTACTACGTTTTCTACTCCCCCTTTGAACCATGGTTCCAACGGTAGAACAACTAATAATCTCATTCTATTTTATTCCATTGTTCATGTTTAATATATTTTTTTCAATTTTTTTCATAGTTTTAGGTCCTATTCTGTTTCATTCCTTTTTCTTTGCTATTCTCTTTCTAAATCATTTTTCTTTCTTTGTTTGATACTTTACTGGCTGCAATTATAGAAGATCATATTTATCTTTTCCTTCATTTCCTAATTCAATTTCTTTTTTTACTAAATATTATTTGAAACTACTAAATTTTTTTGTATTTTTAATTTGTTTCCTTTTTCGTTCTTGTTCTTTTTTTTACTCTATTTTTTACTAAATGTTTTTTTTATTCAGAAGATTATAAATAGAATTTTTTTTCTTCTTTTTGTAATCAAATTGCTTTTTCTCTGTTTGTTGTCTAGTTTTTACTACAAATTGGAGATCTTTCTGTCATTATGTCTAGCCCTACGCCTTCTGCTACAGAAATCATTAGCGATTTTGCTAACGCGATTGATGATATTCGCGACTTTGTTTTTGCTAGCAAAAAAAGAGCCTTGCATGACACTCAACTTAAAGTTCTTTTAAAAAGCAAGATTAATCGTATCAAAAGTTCTTATAATGCTCTCATATCCCAACCTCAAATTGATTCAGATGCTAGTTCAAAATTACTTTTTGAATCCATCCCTAAACTGACTGATGTTTGTAATAATATTAGCCATGAAGGCGTTTTCGAGCTTATTTGGCTTGAGTTAAATGCTATAATTAATTCTTTAGCAGCATCTTTAATTACAATCCACTCTAAGAGTGATGTTTGGAGTGTTCAAGGTTCTGCAACCTTATTAGTTCAAATTATCAGCGGCATTCCAAAGGTTGATCAGCTACCTTCTCTCGTCGGTCGTTCAATTGATGATCCTGAGTATCTTGATCATTGGAGAGTTACTTTCAATTACCTTCAATTTACTGCTGCTACCTATTTTGGTGTTATTTATGCTGTTAAAACAGCTAATTTATCTGATCTAATTACCTGGATTAATCAGGGATTTTTTTATTTATCAGTGATTGATAACTATTTTTTATCTTTTGAATAGGAGAAAATAGCCCAGGTTCAAAAATCTGATCCCGATTCTTTCTTCATTACTGTCTTAACTGTAACATCCACATTTGGAGAATTTTTTGGTTATATTATTACAGTTCTTAATCGTTTTGGTTCCGATTAGCCCTCCTCAATTAATACTCATGATCTATTTGAGGATCATTCTTTTAAAGGTCTTCTGTTGTTTCTTAATCGTTTAAAAAGCTATACCTTGTCTGCCTTACAGAAAATTAATGAGCTTTTTACAAATGGTATGTGGACTGCTAATGATAACCCTGCTCAATAATGTTAGTTGTTGAAAATAGAAAAAATGATTGAATATGCGAGCATTATAAGAACTTTTGATACGATTAATCTTGCTTTTTAAAA
>DAHXPE010000514.1 GCA_027364495.1 Candidatus Heimdallarchaeota archaeon
ATCATTAAGTTTATATACAATTTTAGCATTGGTTTTGCTATTTTTAATCGACTTAACGTTCCGAGTTTTAAGATGGTATGTTCTATTATTATCGCAGGAGCATAATCTCCCTTTTAAAGCATTAATGTATCCTTCTTTTGCTGCTAATTTCTTAAATTTAATCTTACCAGGAAGATTGGGTGATTTAATTCGGTTATATGCTCTAAGGGATAAGTACCAAGTTACCTATAGTGTTGGTTTGTCAGTTATCGTTGTAGAACAAGTAATAAATTTGATGAGCTTAATTATTGTGGCTTCATTAGCTATGGGTTTAATATTAATTAGTGGTATAAATTTAAAATATGAAATTCTCAATTCTCTTTTACCTTATGCGTTTCTAGGATTCCTTATAATAATAGCAGGTATAGCATTATTGTTTATTATTGACCCAAATAAATTTATACCTTTGTTTTCTTTTTTACCAGAAAAAATTAATGCAAAAGTGGTAAGATTAATTCATACTTTTGCTTTTGGGCTTAAAACCATAAAAAGTAAATTTTATATATTTTGGCTTGCACTTGGAAGTTCTATGATAATTTGGATTATAGAAGGAATTATGATATGGCTTTTAACATTACATTTCATTTCTCCAAAGTATGAATTTCAAGTAGCCCTATTTGCTAGCAATATAGGAAATTTGAATTTTCTTTTTCCAGTTCTACCTGGTGCAGCTGGTACATATGAGCTCTTTTTAGCATTTGTTTTGTCATTATCTCCACTTTATGTTGGTACTTATGCTACTTCTGTTGGTTTTGCAGATAGAATTATTAAAACAGCAATATTAGCAGTATTAGGGGTTATTTCATTATTGAAATTGGGATCTGATACATTTACTGTTATAAGAAGAAAAACTAAAGAAGTTCAACAAATTGAAGAAGTCAAAAAAGAGTTTGCTGATTAAAAAAAATTAACAAATTTAATCATGCCAAGGGGGAAAAGGCAGACGATAAGTAGTGTTTTGACCACTTCTTAGAAAAGCCATGCGCCTGCCTATCTTATAAATACGAAAGATTGTTTAAAAATGTATGTATTCGAAAACAATAAGTCATTGTAATTTTACTAAACATAACGAGTTAAATCTACCTTTTAAAAATAAAAAATTAAATGTAAAAACCTTGTTTTTTAATGGTTATTACTACCCATTGAATTTGATAGGAAAACATTTAGAATTGCAAATGACAAAAATCAAATTTACTAATAAAGTTACAACTCAATCTTCAAATAAAAACAATCCATTCAGTCAAAATTTACTTTAATGTGAACAAAATGCTAATTGGTGCACATAGAGGTGCTTTTAAAGACACTCCTTCTTTGGATGAAAATTCAATGGCAGCATTTAAAAGAGCTATTGAATTTAAATGTGATTATGTTGAATTTGATGTTCATAAAACACTTGATGGAAAATTTGTAATCCATCATGATGAATTCTTGAGTTTTAATAATCAAAAATTTAATTTGAAGAATACTTCTTGGAATGGTTTTTTGGAAAAGTATACCCTGCCTATAACAAATGAAAAATTACCATTGTTAGAAGATGTCATAAGTATTTGTAATAAGAAAATAAAAATGAATGTAGAAATAAAAGATCCCACCATAGGATCGGAGGTTGTTGAAGTTATGTTAAGATCTGGAGTCAGTGCTCAAGATTTTTTCATTTCCTCATTTCATCAATCAGTTTTAATGGATATTTCTAGGTCCCATAAGGAAATTTATTTAGGATTTCTATTTATGGGGAATCCTTGGTCAATTAAAAACGCTAAATTGGCTAAAAATTTTTCATGTAAATCTATAAATCCATATTATAAATTTTTAAATAAAAAATTATTGAATTTTGCATTAAAAAATAATTTAGAAGTTCATTCTTGGACTGTTAATGGAAAAGCAATTGATAAAATTATGAGATTAGAATCTATAACCAGTATCATAACAAATGATGTACTTGATGCTTTAGCAAAACGTGATGAATTGAAATCATAAAAAAATTTGTTCGAATCCATACATATTTAGAGCATTTTTTTTCTATAATATTTAAAATATATGAACAGAATTTAAAATCATACCTACAAACTATTTATCAATTCGTATATTATTGTTCAAATAAATTACGTGAACTTAAATGGGTTTATTTTCTATCTTTAGAAGAAATAAAGTTGCCTTAAAAGGTAATGTAGCATTTATTGGCCTAGGTTATGCTGGTAAAACAACAATATTGAATAGACTTCGTAGTAACGAATTTGTAGATGATACAATCAGAACTATGGGTCTTAATGTCGATGCTTTTGAATATAACGGCATCAAATTTAGCGCTTTTGATTTAGGAGGGCAAGAAACTTTCAGAATGATATGGGAACCCTATGTTTCTAATGCAATTGCAGTTGTTTATGTTATTGATTCATCTACACCTGAATTATTTCAAGAATCAGCATCTGTTTTGCATAATGTCCTTACATATATTCCGGACAATGCTACGTTGCTAATTTTAGCTAATAAATCTGATTTAGCTGGACCTAATACATTAGATCAAATAGTAGCAGCATTTGATTTTTATAAATTGCAGACAACAACAAATTTAGCTAGAATTAACATTTTTTATATTTCTGCGAAAACAGGCGATCAATTTGAAGACGCTTTTGATTGGCTAGCAGAATCAGTAACTAAAAACATTATACTGCAATCAAAAAGATAAATTCTAATAAATTTAGGGTCTTTTCCTTTAGTCTACTTAAAATCTTTTTTATTTAAGTATAAAGCATATTAGTCTGAGAACTTAGCTTTCACACCAGTCGCTGGTCATATTGTTCCAAAAGAAAAAGTTATTACTTGTTCCGATATTTGAGATACTATTTCTTTGAAAATAGAAGCAGTAGAGAAAGCTATAGATCATAAACTTTTTTCTTCTTTATACCGAATCCAAAAATTTTAAAGTACTGAAACTCCTATTGTATTGAAATAATTTTAAAATTTTAATATTATAAGGAAGTTTCAAAAAAATGTCAGATGAAAAAAAAGAAGGTCTTTTTAAAAAAGTAGGAAAAGGAGCTCTTAAAACAGGTACTGATTCAGTCAAAGGAGCGGTTATGGGTACAGTTACTGCTGCTGCAGCTGATGTCGTTAAAGAAGGGATCAAACAGGCGACAAATGCTTCTGGTATCCCTCAAAAAAGCGATAATGCAAAAGGTGGTCTTGAAGGACAATTAAAACAAAAAGAAAATGAAATTAAGAAAAAACTTGTCAAAGAAGCAATTAAAAAATCTTTAAAATAAATCTTAAAAACGTACTGCCGGTTCCATGAATTCATCTTCATCATTTTCGTCATCATTGGCAATTCCATCTGCATCAATATCAAAATCATCAGATTCATAGGATTCTGATTGACTTTCTTGTTCTGCCAATTGAATGTCAGCTGTAACATCTTCTGTTAATGTAGGGATAACATGGGATCGTCTTAAATTGTTTATAGCTTCGTCAAACAGATCTAAGGTAATCCCAATATCCATTCGTTGGATGAGATTTCTTATCTGAGTCATTAAACTAAGAACACGTCGGAGATGGTTAACTATATCTCCTTCACTCATCGTTGTCAAAGGTGTCAATTCATCTAAGTCTTTTCCTTCGCACCATAATCGTGCGATCTCAGGTAAACGTAAAGAAAAATTCCTGGTTATATTAACTTCAGGAATATTATGAAAAATTTCTCGGCTTTGAAATTTTTGATCCAGGCTTTTGAGGATATTATAGACGTTCAATACTCTTCTACTTTTAATTTTTGGAGTTCTCTCAAAAGCTCCCTTCTCCTTCCGTCCTAAACTGAAAATAGCAAATAAAGCAACTAATTCCGATGGTTTTAAGCCATCAAATAATTTTCTATGAAGAGCTTCTGCTATTAAAATATCATTATCATGGTGAATATTTGACAAAACATAACCTTTTTCATTTAATTCACCTTTATTGGTTACAAACTTAAAATCAATCAGAAGACTCATCATTCTCTTAAAGGCATCATAAGAAAGATTTTCTGTTTCCATCATTCGTTTTTTAATTGAAAGGTATTTTTTGTTTAGCCTATTAATTCTCAGAAAGGCATCTTTATGCTCGAAATACAGCTCACAATTGAAACATGGATGCTTTTCAAGTTCAATGACAACTTCATTTACTTCTTCTTTTTCCATTGCTAATGAAATAAATTCTATGTTTTCAGTTTCTAAACTACCACGAATAATTTGTTCAGCAAATTTCGAATCTTCTATCAGATGTGATTCTAAAGCTTGTTGTAGATTAAATTTGATTTCTGTAAAAAGTTGAAGATATTTTTTTGTTTCATAATCATAATGTTCTGGTTTAATTTTATTGAATGGAAAAATCATCGAATAAATACTGTATTCATTTGGTAATAAACGAGCTGTTCGTCCATTTTCTAAAAGTGCAATAATGGGGAAAAAATTATGCTCATCCATAATTTTCTTTTCTTTTTCAAGTCCAACAATAACACCTACTAACGGTTGATTCTCTCTTTGAGCCTTTAGTCTGATTACCTTGCCGAGTGGAAGATATTGATTCCAAATGGATTCAACGATTTCTTTTGTTTTATCGTTACGTAAATCAAGCTCAATTCTTGCGTGAAGTGCTTTATATTCTCTGTTGAGACCAATGAATTTTTCAACTTCTGTAATTGCTTCTTCATTTGAAAATGATTTAATACAATTAATGCCTTTGTCAATCTCTTTTTTAACATCTTCAGATTGTTGCTTTGATCTTAGATTAGATGAAATTCTATCCTTATCAGCCGTAAATTCTTTATAAGAAGATTTTAATAAAGCAACAATATCTTTCAGTTCTCGGCCTTGTAACAAATTACAAATGGCATTATAAGAGAGGCGAAATTGACTTTCAAGAGGTTCAGGTTCACCATCAAAAATAGCTTTAATTTCTTCGTTGTCAGCTACAAGATTGTGAACCAGAATTGCATTGCCATAAGAATCAATGCCTCGTCTACCTGCTCTACCTGACATTTGATTAAATTCACCAGCAAGTAAAAGACGAAAATTAACACCATCAAATTTTTCAATAGAATGAAAAACTACAGACTTTGCTGGTAAATTTAGTCCCATAGCAAAGGTTTCTGTGGCAAAAAGAACTTTAATTAATCCTTTGGCAAATAAAGTTTCGATAAATTCCTTTACAATTGGTAAACAACCAGCATGATGAAAAGCAATCCCCTTTTTAGCATAATCAATGGTAATGCTGATCTGTTCTAGGTCCTCTACAGCATCAAGACTAGTTTTGTACTCGTTAATATGGTTTAAAATCTCATTATATTCAGCTTTATTAGTGATAAATTGCAAATCACTATTATAAACATATTTTGCAGCTTTTTCTGTTGCTTTTCGAGAAAAAATGAAATAGATAATTGGATAAAAACTCTGGTCTAATTCATGTAAAATATCCATAGGTGAGAAAAAATCGTTACCAAAAACTGTATGAATTTTATTTTCAGGTTTTCGACCTTTTTTGACAGCTCTTTGATTTTTGCTTTTCTTTTTTAAAGCTAAAACATCTTTTTGATTTACCTGAATTTCTCCTGTATACTTATGTAATTTCCCATTAAAATAATAAGGCTGAAGGGGAACAGGTCTTACGAAATGCTTAATTAAATTGAATGGTCTCTTTTTAATTGCTTCCATCCAGTCTTTAATATCCTCAGCATTTGGAATAGTTGCAGAAAGCATGATAATAGGTATTTCTGGTGGCAATAGGATTAAACTTTCTTCCCACACAACTCCACGTTCAGGGTCATTGATATAATGAATTTCATCGAAAACCACCATACCGACATTTGTTATTTCTCCTTGATCGACATACAAGATGTTTCTCAATACCTCAGTGGTCATAATAAGGATTGATGCATCTCTATTTATTGATACATCGCCAGTTAAGATTCCTACATTATTGCGGCCATATTCCTTTGAA
Source organism: Candidatus Heimdallarchaeota archaeon (assembly GCA_027364495.1). Next base: position 6,007 of record DAHXPE010000514.1, read on the forward strand.
AAATCACGAAATTTTTGGTTTGATAATGCTTTTATTGGAGATGTATAAATTAATCTTTTAAAATTCTTAGATACATGTTCAATGGCATAATCAACTACCAAAGTTTTTCCTGCACCAGTAGGTGCTGATATAATAACAGATTGATCGTTATCGACGTATTTAAACGCCTCAATCTGAAAATCGTCTAGTTGTAAATTTTTATATAACAATATACTTACCTAAAAATGTATAAAATAATCCTTGATTGCAATTTCTTTTTAATTGAAAGCCAAATAAAAAAGAATATTACTTTTTAATTGCTAGCAAAAAATACACATTATAAAAATATCGTAAATGTTTAACCTATT
>DAHXPE010000522.1 GCA_027364495.1 Candidatus Heimdallarchaeota archaeon
CCAACGCTTCCAATTTAAGTGTATAGAACCATTGTTATATATGTTTATATACATTTTTAGAAACGGTTTAGAAAATGTTAGATAAGAACTTTGCGTTGGTGAAGTAAGATATTACAGTTGTCTGTATTCTGTGCTATTTGTCTAGCAAAAAAGGAATAGTCAAAGATTGTCCAAATTAATTTTAAGCAAGACTAACAGCAATGAAAATAAAAACCAGACCTGCTATAAATGTACCAACTGTTATTATTGGTGGATTTTTTTCATGTGCTTCTGGAAGCAGATCACTAGCTCCTAAATAAAGAAATCCACCTGCAAAAAATGGCAATAAATAAATAATTGTAGATTCTGGAAAAGCAAATATAACTGCAACAATAAATCCAATAAGAGGAGCAATTGAATCCAAAAGTAACATTTTGAACGCTTGATTACTTGGATTACCTGCGGAAATCATTACAGTTACTGTATTTAACCCATCAGAAAAATCATGTGCAATTACTGCAATTGCTACTATTAGACCTACTTGAGGACTAATAATAAAAGCTGTCCCAATAGCAAAACCATCTAAAAAGCTATGAATAGATAATTCAGATGCTCCAAAAAAACCTCCTGACTTGTGTCTTTCATTTCTACAGCCCTCTTCGTCACATATCCTGTGTACAGTAATATACCTATCCAAAATTAGTAAAAAAACAAATCCGATAGCACAAATTGTTAGAACAATCTTGAAATCATAATTAAATTTAATGGCCAGAGATATACTTTCTGGTAATAAATCAAAAAATGGAACACCAACCAGTACACCAGCAGCCAATGAAGAAAGCAAATGATATTTATCTTTAAACCTTATAGCAGTAAGACCACCTAATAAGGTACTAAAAACAGTAAAAATTACAAAAAAAATTCCGTAATTAATCATAAATTAAAAGTTTATGAGTATCTTAAAATTTCTTTATGCGTAAGTAAATCTATGTAAATTAATTAACAAAAAGGGCTCAAACACATTCTATATTGAAGCTCAAATCAACCCAAACGTTTTAAAAACGATGGAACTTGAGTAAGAAAACACTGGAAATGAGGACAGCGCAGGAAAAATAGGAATAACTGATTATTGTTTGACATGGTGCAATGTAGCATTAGTATGACTAATATCTGATTCAATATTGGATGAACAGGTAACATTATCTTACTGAACATTATTTCTTTTCAATGAAATACTTTCGAAAATTTTAAATTGTTTAATTTAGGCTTTCCGATTGGAGACATATTATATGTCCAATGAGCCTAAATTAACAATTGAATCATTACGTAATGAAATTATTGGTCGAAATCATTTTTATCACACCCCTTATGGTGAACGTCTACTTACTTATGCAGATTTTACTGCTTCAGGCCGTGCATTATATTTCATCGAATCTTATATTGTAGATTTACTAAAAGAATACGCTAATAGTCATACTGAAGATGATTTTACCGGTAAAACAACGACAGAATTACTCCACCAAGCTGAAAAAGAAATAAAAAAGGCATTCAATGCTTCTGATAACTGTATCATTATTCCTGCTGGTACAGGTTCAACTGGGGGGATTAATAAATTATTAGAAATCCTGGGTATCTATTTTCCTTCACCTGTCAGAAAAAGAATGACAGAAATAGCTACAAATGAATATGTTCCTGATTCTATTACAAAATCTGAGGAATTAAATCGTATTAATCAAAATTTATTAGCTAATATGCCTGTTGTATTTATTAGCCCTTACGAGCATCATTCAAATGATATTATGTGGCGTGAAAATTTGGCTGAAGTAGTTGAGGTTGATTTGACCGCAGATGGATGCCTTGATCTGACTGATCTTGAAGAGAAAATTTCTAACCCTAAATATGCTAGCAGATTTAAAATAGGCTCATTCTCGGCGGCATCAAATGTAACTGGTCTTAAATCTAATATGTATGATATTGCTAAAGTCTTGCATAAACATAAAGCTATTGCATGTTTTGATTTTGCTGCCAGTGCTCCTTATGTAACAATTGACATGAACAAAGACGATGAATCATATTTTGATGCTGTTGCTCTCTCACCACATAAATTTCTGGGCGGTCCTGGATCAAGTGGTCTTCTCTTGTTAAATAAAAATCTTTATGATAATAATATAGGACCAACTGTTGCAGCAGGTGGTACTGTTGATTATGTTAGCTCGACAGGGATTGAATTTACAAAAGATCCAGAAGCGCGTGAAAAAGCTGGGACACCGGGTATATTACAAATCATTAAAGCTGCACTTGCTATTAAAATAAAAGATGTAATCGGTATAGAAACAATTGAATCAATTGAGCACGATTATTTAGAAAAAGCTTTTATTCGAATAAAGAAAAATCCAAATATCGAAATCTTAGGTAATCAAGATCCTCATAAAAGAATAGCAATTATTTCATTCTTAATTAAACAATATGATCAGCCAAATAAGTATTTGCATCCTAAATTCGTCACCAAGCTACTCAATGATTTATTTGGCATTCAATCAAGAGCAGGCTGTTCATGTGCTGGTCCCTATGGTCATAGATTACTGACTATCGACCATGTTAAATCAGAAAAATTCAGATTTGTTATAAATAAAGGCTATCAAGGTATTAAACCTGGATGGACAAGAGTTAATTTACATTATTCAATTCCTGAATATGAATTAAATTATATTCTCGATGCTATAGATTTCATCAGTAGATATGGCCATATTTTCCTAACACAATACCAATTCAATGTTTTGAATGGAGAATGGGTCCATAAAGGCATTAATACTAGTAGTTATATTCCAACCAATCCTTTTGATATGGATAAAATTAGAAAAACGACTTTTTTAAAAGAAACTCCATTAGATGACTCTAAAAGGATGGATTTATATCAAAGTTACTTGGGCGATGCTAAAAAAATAGCGCTGAGTCTTGAACATGAATACATTACTAATTTTACTACTTTCAAAGATACTAGTATGGAAGAATTGAGATTTTTTAATTTTCTAGAAAATTAATTTGGATTTCAATTTAATCACCTAATTTTTATCATGTTTTTTCCTAAAAGTACATAGAAATAAGAAATTTTGTTTTATTTAATTTTAAACTACAAATCTGAATTTTTCTGATTTAACATGGTCGATAGTCAGTA
>DAHXPE010000524.1 GCA_027364495.1 Candidatus Heimdallarchaeota archaeon
CTCATTAAACGATTGATTCCATATTTATTAAGGTATAAATTTTTAATATTAGTAGTATTTTTCTCATCAATTTTAGATTCAATTTTTACCTTAGTTGGTCCTTTATTTTTTGCTTTTGGTGTAGGGAACTTAATGAGCAACAATAGAGACTTACAATTTATAATCTTTACTACATTATCATACTTTATAATTTTAGTGCTTTCATGGTTTAACAATTACTTTTATAATGTTCAAGAGTCAATTTTAGAAGCAAACATAATTTTTAATTTAAGAGAGGAACTATTTCAACGGATCAATATGCATGAATTGAGCTTTTTCGATACAAACAAAACTGGAAAGATAATGAGTCGTATAACAGAAGACACTCTAAATTTAGGAAGTGTTTTTACAAGTGTACTTGATTTATTCTCGACAATTATCCAGGCAGTATTAATTATTATTACTATGTTATTAATTAACGACACTCTGACTTTTATAACCCTCATTGTTTTTCCCATTCTTTTTTCAGTAAGTTTTCTTTTAAGAAAAATCATGAGAAAATATTCAGCACTTCAACGAAGAGCATCAGCATCTGTAAATGGAGCTGTCGAAGGAGCAATTTCAGGTATTCAAATTACTAAATCATTCAGTCAAGAGAAAACTGTTATAGACAATTTTGATAAACTCTTAAATGAAAAGGCGAATGTTAATATTAAACAATCTATTATTTTTGGAATTTTTTCTCCGTTTTTATCCTTATTAACAGCTTTTGGTCTTTTCCTTATTTTATATTTTGGTGGAGTAGATGTTTACACAAAATCAATCTCCATAGCATATTTATTGGTTTTTTTTCTATATTTACAACGTTTATTCTTTCCTTTAATCAATTTAAGTACATTTTATGCGACTCTTCAAGGAGGATTTGCCAATGCGGAGAGAATTTTTTCAATGATGGACGTTCCAACAAAAATGAAGACAGGAACATTAAAAATTTCCGATCTGAAGGGTGAAATAGAATTTAAAGACGTTAATTTTACTTATGATAAATCTAAAGGCTATGTATTTAAAAATTTCAACCTTTTGATTCCAAGTGGCCAAACTTTAGCTGTTGTTGGAGAAACTGGTGCTGGAAAAACATCTTTTGCTTCTTTGTTAACAAGGATGTATGAATTTGAGTCAGGTTCAATAATTTTAGACAATTGTTATAATATTCAAGATATTGATCCTGACAATTTGCGACAACATATCGGTTATGTTTTACAAGATCCATTTTTATTTAGTGGTACAATTTACGATAATTTAATTCTTGGCAGTCCAACAGCTACGGAGAAACAAATTTTCGAATCTTTAAAAGCTGTTGGAGCTGATTCTTTCGTTGATTTATTACCGGATGGTATTTACTCAAAAATATTTGAACGTGGGAAAGGACTTTCTCAAGGTCAAAAACAACTCCTTTCTTTAGCACGTGTTTTGATAAAAGATCCTAAAATTCTTGTACTCGATGAAGCGACATCGTCTGTGGATGTTTATACAGAGAAAATGATTCAAGACGCATTAAATCTGGTTTTTAAAAACAGAACAACGATTATAATAGCTCATAGATTATCTACAATTCTAAATGCTGATAGGATTATCGTTATGGATAACGGTGAAATTGTTGAAGAAGGAAAGCACAGTGATCTTATATTAAAAAATGGTCAATATAGAAAATTATATGAAACTTATTATGCTCACCAAGGAGCATTAGAAGACTTAACTACCTAACTTACTATCTAACTAATTATAGTTCGATATGATTGTAAAACAAAAAAACTAACTTTTAAGGTCCCATTTGAAGTAGAATCTCAAATAATTGGGCAAAGGGGCTTGGAGGTAAAATCATCTTATCAAATGATGTTTGAGATTTCTTAAAAGCAGAGAGTGAACCTGGTGTAATAATATCAATCATTTCTTCGTTTTGAAACCAATTTAAATGATAACTAAGAGTTGATTGAGTTTTATCCAAAACAATAGCCAATTTTGTTGGTGATAAGCTTAACGCAAAATCATTTGCTTTTAATTTATCATTAACATTAAAATATTCTTCTAAATCAGTACCAACAGTCCAATTTTGCTTTGTTTGTATATGATATCCACCCATCGAAATCAATAACCGTTTAATTAAATCTTTTCTCGTTTTTTTACTTAACTGATTAATAATAGAAATTGTATTGTCATCAAATTCTTTAAGAAACCTTGGTTGGTCTTTAAATTGAAAAGCTTTCAATAAATTAGATGCTTTCTGGAATTTTTTGTTGATAAATAATTTATAATCTTGCTCATTAGATAAATCGTTTAAATTTTCTGAAATAGCCTTCTTGAGAACATCAAGTGCTAAATCAAGGCATAATCCAGGTAGTCCTAAGCTGTTTTCTGCCAATAATTCTAGAAACTTAAAATCGAATTTTTTTAGGACATCTGCATTTGTCGATTCTGAAATCCTTAATGTTAAAAGTTCAATAAGCTGTTCCTTATTCCATTCTGGAACTTCTAATTGTTTAGTGAAAATATCTAATGGATCATTGGTTCGTAATTGAATTTGGTTTTCTTCAATCATCTGTTCCTTGAAAGGCAATTCAAGTTCTTGGTTTTTCAAGGCTTCTAAATAATAAAACTCAGCTGTTTGAATCGATGCTATTATATAAGATTGACCAAAATATTTAGGATATAATTCATGCCAGAAACTGTGGATAGGTGCAAAATTATCAATGATTATGATACCTGCAATAGTATTACCGGCTTCATTACAAACCCCGGCTTCTATTAAATAATTTATTCGTTCTATCTTGTCAGTATCGCGTAAAATGAAACCATCAATAAATGCTATTTTACAATTCTCTCTCTCTCTTAACCCTTTAGCTAATGTTTCATTGATTCTAGGTGTATTGAGAATTGCAAATAATTCTTGTAAAAGAAATGTTTTTCCAGCTCCTGATGGAGCATTAAATAAAATATGATCATAACTGTTGAAAGAAACTAATATTTCTTTTAAGATTTTTTTAAAAGTTGAATTTCTTCTTGATTTAACGGAACTACTGTCTCCTCGAAAAGGTCTTTGGTCGAAATTATTCCCTTTAAGCTAGAAATTATTCAAGATCTATCCCTTCAACAAAAAATCTTTTTATTGAGTATAATTCAATGCTTTGAAAGAAATCCTGATTCACAATTCGTGACTTTAAATCAAATAAAATCAGAATTTCTCATTGAATGCCAAGAATTACAATTGCAGGTTGGAACAGGAAATACAAGTTTGTGGAATCACCTCCAAGTCTTAAAGAAACTAGAAATAATCGATATAAATGTCGTAAGTAAGAATTATAGAGGAAGGTTTTCAAAAATATATCTGAAAGCTCCTAAACATATTTTAAAAAATGAATTAAACCTTATATTAAAACCGCGTTGATCAAAGAATAATTGATATTTTTTCAATGAAGTTCGAAAAAATTCAAAGACATAAATAATCTTTGTTTTTTGTGATTTTCTTGAATTAAGAATAAGTAAATAAAATATCATAAATTAAAACTCTGACCATTGTAATTGAATCAATTATTTATCTTTCGCATATGTCAAATATGGGGATATTTTCATTTTATAAATTGTGCTGCATACAGTCTTTTGATTCTTTAAAATGCATTCGTTTTCACAAAAAAAAATTTGATTAGCATTTTTTTTTTAACACGTTTTATGAATTTTCGAAGCCAAAAATAATTCAAAATTATAATTTATTTAACAAAATACACGTGTAGAAAACATTTTATTGTTTTTAAGAAAAAAAGTATTTTTTCAAATTTCTAGTTCAAAATTTATGAACATTTCAATTTTAAAGTATTTAAATTTTATTGAAAAATTTTATTGGAAACTAATTCAACCTTTTTTTACATTTTGGTGTATTTGGTCGGTTTTGTCGAAAAGTTTTTTTTGTCGAAATCTCGTTTCAAAATCGACAAAATTCCATAAATATCTAAACTAACTAAATAAGGACTTGAAAACTTACTACCACAGTACTTTGTATCTAAATAAAACAATACATTTGACATTACATTCTATTCTATGTTTTAAAAGCTAAATCAAAGTGATCAAAATTCCTAAATTACATTAAAAAAAAGGAAAGTCTTTTAAAATATAGATAATACTTCGATAACATACATAGTGAGTTCGAAATATTATAACTTGACTTTGAATTGTT
>DAHXPE010000527.1 GCA_027364495.1 Candidatus Heimdallarchaeota archaeon
TCATCTGTGACTTTAAATAAGAAATATATGTAAGAATTATATTTTGTTTTAATTTTCTCAATTTTATTAAAAGTTAAAAGAACCATAAGAGATAGAATTACAAAATAAATTGACCATAAAGCTTTACAAAAAAAACGATAAATATTTTTTACATTTTTACCATAGATACTTCCTAAAAAAACAGATGATCCTTCAAATGCATAGTAGACTCTGTTAAATTTCTTCGGATCAAAACTTTGCCCCTGATAATGGACAATAGAAGTGTTTGGGAAAAAATACGTATTAAAACCTGATTCCTTTTTTAATCTATAGCACAATTCTGCATCTTCATAGTAAATAAAAATATCCCGATGAAACCCCCCAATGATTTTAACACTTTTCGCCCTTACGAATAAAAAACACCCCGATACCCAATCTACTTTAGAAATTTCATTATAATTCCAATCTTCCATAAACTTATATTTATTATACCATTTTTTCCCTTCTTTGATTATATTTCCACCAAAATAAAGTAGCTCTCCCCAAAATGTAGGAAATCTTCCTGCATTATTTTGAAGCCTCCCATCTCCGAAAAACACTTTGCATCCAGCAGCACCAGCATCCATTTTAGAATCCATGAATTTTACCATTTTATCAATCGTATCATGTTGTAAGACAGTATCTTCATTTAGGATTAAAATGTATCTAGCATTTGTTTTTAAAATTATTTTATTATGATTTGCTCCATAGCCTTCACGGGTGGAATTAATAATTGTTTTCACTTGAGGAAAATATTTTCGAATCATTTCTGCAGTACCGTCTGTTGAAACATTGTCGACAACCCAAGTTTCAATATTGGCTTTAGGTTTTACTTTATAAATAGATTCTAAACATTGTTTGAGTAAATCACGCGTATTTGTACTAATTAAAGAAATACAAACGTCAACTTGAGTCATTTGACTATCTCCAAGATTTTGGTAGATTTTTAATAACTTCAATATTTTTGAAAGGTTTACTAGATTTTACCCCTTCTTTTTTCACCCATTGAGCCATACTTGACAAACCTTCTTTTAAAGTCACAGATGATTGTATATTAAATACTTTTTTAACTTTTGAATGATCCGAAAATGCATGGACAACTTCGTTTCGATAATCAAGGAATTCGATTACAGGTGGAACTCCCATAGCTGAAGCTACTTCTTCAGCAAGTGCTTTCACTGAATAAGGGACATCTGCACCAATGTTGTAAATAGTATTCCATGATTTTTGCACTTCAATACTGTCTGCTATGATGGGAGCAATATCAGAAATATGAGTAAATGCCCTTGTTTGTAAACCATCACCAAAAATAGTCATTGGTTTTCCCTGCATTAACTGATTCATAAAAATGCCAATCACATTTCGATACTTATCACCAATATTTTGTCTATGACCATATACATTGTGTGGGCGAAAAATTATATAATTTAGATCAAACATCCTCTTACTTATTTCTAGTTCTTTTTCAATAGATAGCTTTGCTATGCCATACGAATCTTCAGGTGCTGGCTCCATTTCCTCTGTCAGTGGTGTCTGCCCTGCTCCATAAACAGCTATAGAGGAGGTAAATACAAAATTCTTGATTTTATAATTGATTGAAGCATTAATCAAGTTAATGCTACCTATTAAATTATTTTCATAATTGAATCGTTTAATAAAATGGCTCAAACCTTCTGCTGCATACGCAGCAAAATGAAAAACATAATCAAATGATTCTTGTTTAAAAAGAGAATCAATACGTTGATAATCAGTAATTGAGCATTCAATCAATTTTGATTTTGAATTTACATTTTCCTTAAACCCACCACTTAAATCATCAAGGACTACAACTTCATAACCTTTTTTTAATAAAGCATCGGTTACATGTGAACCAATGAAGCCAGCGCCACCAGTTACAAGACATTTCACGATAGAGTAAACTCCTTTCGAAGATTCATAATGTTTATAATATTAAATTTATACAGGGAAAAAACATTTAGCAAAATAGATAATAGGAAAAATACGAATGTTAATGATGCGTCAATTTGCTTTAATAAATAATAGATTAAAATTGAAATTATTCCAATAAAAAGTCCAGAAATTGGCTTTGATATAACATTTATTGACCATTGACCTCGTAATATTAACCAAATCCAGTGAGCTAAAATGCTAAAAATATCAGAAAGAACCAGCATCCAACAAACCAATTTAATAGATCCAAATCGACCTATAAAAATCAATAGTGCAAATTTTATTAACACTGCCAAAACGGTAATCATAAAAGCTTGTTTTTGCTTCCTTTGTACTAAAAAAGAAATACCAAAAACTCCAAGAATAAAACTTGTTAACACCAAGATAAAAATGTCTAAAGTTTTAAAAAATGTTTCTTCTCTTTCACTC
>DAHXPE010000540.1 GCA_027364495.1 Candidatus Heimdallarchaeota archaeon
TTTTTTAATTTCTTCAAGTTCTTCTCTTTGTCTAGGAGTCATTTCTTCATAAACCTATTCAAAAAATTCTGAAACATCGGGTTTAGCTAATGATTCAGCTGTTTTAATAGCCTCTTCAACCATTCTAGTTGATTCATCATAAAAATAACTAATTTTGTCGGTATCTAAAACATTTTTTGATTTAAGATAGATTTCAAATCTAGTTATGGGGTCTTTTTTGGTCCATTCAAGAACTTCTCCCTCATCGCGGTACTTTTTAGAATTATCAATAGTATTATGATCACCTAATCTATATGTAAATGCCTCAATAAGCATAGGACCATTTCCTTCTCTTGCATTCGTAGCTGCATACTTTGTTACTTCATAAACTGCGAGGACATCATTACCATCCACTTGAATACCAGGTATACCATAGGAAATAGCTTTCTGGGCTATTGTTTTTGAATTAGTTTGTTCTTTTCTTGGTAGTGAAATAGCCCATTGATTGTTCTGACAAAAAAGAATAGCTGGTACTTGAAATCTACCAGCAAAATTTAATCCTTCATGAAAGTCTCCTTCAGAAGTGGCTCCATCTCCAAAATAAGCTAGGGACACGGAATTTTCATGCCTCAATTTTGATGCCCAAGCACTTCCAACAGCATGGAGTATTTGAGTTGCAATTGGGATTGATAATGTGAATACGTTCTTACCGGTTGGAATTTTTAATCCACGTTCATCTCCTTGCCAGTAAGCTATAAAATCTGATAATGGAATTTTTCTCATTATCCAATAAGGTAATTCTCTAAATGTTGGAAAGATCCAATCTTGGTCTTCTAATGCATATGCACTTCCTACCATTGCTGCTTCTTGGCCACGAACCATAGCATATGCCCCGAATCTGCCCTGTCTGTGTAATTTTACAAATTTTGAATCTGCAACCTTAGAAAAGACCATATATTTGTAAAGGTCTAATAATTCTGACTCTGTTAATTCTGGTTCAATTTGTTTGTCAACCAATTCTCCAAATTCATTTAAAATTTGAAACATTTGAACTGTTGGTTCTTTTATTATATATGATTTTAGATTATTTTTCTGCAACTGTAAGGTTTCTAACATTTTAATTTCCTTCTGTAATCACTAATTTGTTTTGTTTATCTAAAAAGTTTTAATTTTAGAAATTCACCTACTACTATCGCCGCAGGGTAAAGAATTTGCTCTTCATTTTCTGCATGGTTAATTAATTTATACGCAAATTTTTGTACATCATTATTATTATTTTTCTTTGCTACATCTATGAGTTCTTGTAATGCACTGACTATGAGTTTGTGTTCTTCTATCATCTCAGGCAAATCTGCTTTTAATTTTCTAGTCATGATTAATGCATCTTCCATGTCACTATTCAATTCACCTTTTGATAGAGATATCAAAAGTCCTAAGGGAGGCGTTGCATAATCATCTTCCTTTATGAAATGAGGATGTAATATGTTCGCCACTTTCTCAGCAGCCTTTCCAATGTCCCCACCTAATTCTATAATCTTTTTAAGGTCTGAATGTAATTCTTCATGCTCATTTTTCAAACTTTGAGGGGTATGAAAACTTAGAAAACGATTGTGTAAACGATCTTGTTTTTTATCTATTTGGTTTGAAATTTTTGTTGTACTTGCCAATTTTTTCAACTCTATTGATTTGTTTTGTTTAATTTCAAGTACTATTAAGTTTCGAAACGTCTTAAAGTTCAGCTTTTGCAAAACACTACCGAGTTACATTTTTGTAAGCAGACTCAATTAATCAAGAAATGAATTTCAAGGATAAAAAAGAAGAATAAACTAAAAAAGCTCCCATTTTCGGAATTTAGCATTTTACTTATTGAATTATGAAAATAGTATGTGTAATAACGGAAGTAATTTGTCCAATTAAATATATTTTCTGTATTTAATAATTAGAAATTTGGAGTCATTTACCTAAACGGTTTATGTATTATTCTCTAGACAATAATTTGAATGCAAATCCGATTATTTATTTCCAATCAATAGTTCTTATTTTTAGAATCTTGAAAAATCCTCCTTATCAGAATTTGTAGGCAGAACAGCACTTGAAGTAACTAAAATGAGCAGTACCAGTATTACGAATTTTTTTAAATTTGTATGTTTATTTCTTAATACAGGATTCCTATTCATGCTTTTATTCACCAAATAAACATGGAAGGAATTCCTACATTTACATCTATCATTAAATTTTTCAATTAGAGAAAAACGCTTGTAATTGGAACATTTTTATGCCTCCATTTATTGTGAACTATTTCTCAAAAAAAGATCACGAAGTTTGATTTACAATTGATAGAAAAGAGCTAGCAACAAAGCATTTTGGATAATATCGTCAGATTATTTGTCAGTATTAGCTGAAATAAAGCTAAATTGGTTAGCATTGAAATTGAATATACAAATTTGTCTGGATAAATATCAAATCTTTTTTCAATACTTTTCTTTAATAAAAATCTTGTAAGTGTTTAAGTTTTTCGACAAAAACATAATATTATTTATTTGAGCTAATAAAATCAGAATTTGACTTTTTTGTTT
>DAHXPE010000545.1 GCA_027364495.1 Candidatus Heimdallarchaeota archaeon
GCTGCATTAGTATGATGAGCAACTGCTTTGGCTAATAATGTTTTTCCTGCTCCAGGTGGACCGTAAAGAAGAACTCCTCGTGGAGGATCAATCCCAATTTCTTTGAAAAGCTCAGGATTAATCAATGGTAATTCAATAGCCTCTTTTAATTCCAGAATTTTATCATTAAGACCGCCTATTTGATCGAATGATAAGTTAGGCCTTAAATCAACTTCCATTTGAGTAATATAAGGATCAGTTTGGTCATGAACTATTTCAATTATTGAATAATTTCTTTGATTAAGAGCTACACTAATACCTGGTTTAAGGTCTTTTGCTTGTAATTCATTGGCATATGATACCAGAAAACTTGGACCGGTGCTTGATTTGACAATTACCTTTTCTTCTTCTTGGAAAACTTCCTCAATTTGTCCAAGAACAAGAGGAACTTTTTTGATTTTCTTAAGTTCCTTAGTAAGCTCAGCTAAAGATTTTTCAAAGTCATATTTTTGTCTTAAAAGTGTTCGACGATTGTTTTGAAGTGCACGAATCTTCTGTTCAAGTACATAAAGTTCAGACGATACATCAGAAGGTTCTGATTTGTCAGGAGAATCTTTTAAAGGTAAAGACAAGTGTATAGTAAACCTCGGTTAATAAATAGTAAATAAGCTATTATTTAAAACTTATGTAATTATAACTTTTGAGTGAATTTTTTTTTATTACAAATTATTTTTCAGGCGTATATTCATCGCATTCTTTAATTTGAAAGTAGATTTTTTTTTCTTCAAAATTTTCTTCAATGATCTGAGTAATTCCCTCATATACTGGACAGCTATAATCTGTTGCTTTAGCACAGTCCCAGCATAAGTGTTTTTCTTCTATATTCATGAGATTATCCAAACAATCGCTTGGCCCGTTCAGCAGGTTTCATTCGAAGGTCTTTGAATTCATTTTCAAATGCTGGTTTAAATACATTATTTTTATTCGGTTCTATGGTCGATAATAAAGAACCATCAGCAACCATTTTCTTAATTATTTCACCAATTTTAAGTAATGAATTTTTAATAGGATCTATATTATGTGAATCTTTATCAGCTACTGCATACAAAGCAATATCTCTACCATCATGTAATTGTATGGTTTTAAGACAGATTGTGAGATTTTTTAATCTCAATTCTTCAGTCTCATCGCCAAAAGCCTCTTTAGCGAAAGATTGGATTGCTGAGAAGAGACCCGATCGTAAGGTGGCATCTCCTTTGACTTCAAAATGAAAATCTATTTTAAATACAGGTAATCCTTCGTAAATAATTCCTACTTCAAGAACTGCCACTATTTTACTTCCTAATTTTATAAATATCGAATTATATTTTTCCTATAATATCAATGAAACTCTTACTTGGTTCATTGTTAGCCATTGTATTTTAATTTTTAATCAAATTAAACTATTGTTCATTCTTTAAATAACTTTTTTTTTTTATGGAATGACTTGTGACAATTATTATATATAAACCTAGTACTTAGTCACTAGCTTTCTAATAGATGTTAACTAAACATTTTTCTCTTAACCGTGTTCTATTTATTTATGTTGGTTAACATTGTTTTCTGTAATAATGCCATTAATAAGTTCAATTTTTGTTGTTAAGTGATGAAGCATTTCAAAAACAGAATTTAATTTTTCATTAATAGCTTGTTCTATAAAAAGTTCGATATTTTCATTTCTTTGGTTTAAATCTTTTAATTGTTCTTCTAGCCAAACGTCAGTTGATTCCAATTTTCTTGTCGGTAATTTAGAGGTTTGGCTATTTTTAGAGTCGAGCTTTTTTGATTCCAAGTCAGGGTATTTTTCTCTAAAATCACGTAAGACAAGTAGAAATTCACTTCTGATAGTTTCAAGCGAACTAGAAAGTAGTTTTTGGTAGATTTTCATATGATCTTCCTGTTCAATTTTAATTTCGCTTAATGATGATCTGTATAGGTCACGAATTTCTTCTAATAAATCATTTGTTCCTACAAGTGATATGACTATGTTTTTAATCAATTCATTATGCTTTTTTAATTTTTCTTCGATGCCAAACACGACAAATTCAATATCAGCTAGAGACAATGTTGATTTAGAAGTGTTCGTCACTTCGCCTGTTTCTAGTGCTCTTTCAAGCCTTAGAATAGCCAAGTTTTGACTTTCAAGCTCCTTACGAAGAAATTTAACTGTTTCTTCAAGTTTATGGATTTTTTCAGACTCGGACATACTTTCTGCTGCACGACAAAGTTTATTTGATTAATATTTCTCTAAATATTTAATTTTTATGAAATTTTTGGTCTGGATTTTTTTATGGTTTATCCAATAATTTTAATATTACATAGACCAAGTTCAAAATAATATGGAAAATAACACTGATTCAACTGCTAATTCATCCAAATCTTCTTTAAAAATACTAGAGGAAATTGATAAAGCACCTATTAAGGACTTACCACCAAATTTTAATTCTTATATTTATACGCGTATTCATGATGACTCAGAAGGTAAATTACATGGTTGATGATGATTCTAATTTAATTGCCATGACTTCAAAACATAGTCAAAAGTGTATATCCTGTTCTCGGATAATATCATTAATAGAAAAAGAAACATATATGTGCAGTAAATGTAAACAATATTTTTGCACCGAATGTTTTCCACTATTTGTAATTGCTGATAAATGTCCAGGTGGATTTCAAGAGGTTCATGAACCAATTATGGTACGAATAACAAGAACTATAAAAGAATATGCACCACTCGGGGTAAGTATTGATCAAATCGAGAAAAATAAAACTTCTTCAAAGCCTACGAAGTCTTCAATAAAGATTATAAATGATGAAAACCAAAAAAAAGACTCGAATGATCCTAAAAAACCAAGATTAAAGATCTTAGATGAATAGAATAAACTGATCTAAATGCCCTTTGTCTCTCTTTTTGTTTCCGATAGATTACAATCTAAAAGAAATCTTGATCCCAAAGTTATTTTGACTCCAGAATATAAATTAATAATTTCTTGTAATTCCGACAAAAGCCATAAATTCAGCATTTTTCTTATTAACCCATTCAACTACATTATAAATCACTTTTTTTTATCCGGCTCATCAATCCTGTCTGTATCAATCACATTTAATGATTTTTTTCCTAGTGGAAGATATTATATCAAAGTAATCGATTTAACGAAAAATTTAGATAGTAAAGATCATAGCAAACAAATGGATATTGAATTTTATTCATTTCAATTCTTGGGAACATATTCAAATTTTAATTGGTCCTTAACCTATGCAATTAATTGTACTGTTAAACAAGGTATGGATATACGATTAGCTGTACCGAAGCAATATTTTCCTTTTTTTCTTGTTGAATATCTTGAAGGTAGGCCTAATAATACTTTCACGACAGATTTTTTTTCAAACTGGTTGGTATTTGATACATCATCAAAAATTGGGATTAATAATATAATGTTTGGATACAGATCCATAGTTAATTGTAATTATTTAATTTTTGGTCCATCTTCATTATCCAAAGAACCATTATCTGACAATGGAGATCTGAAAAAATATTTAATTTCTGAGCAAGGAATAGAAACTTCTGATACTATTATAAAAGATTTTGCAAGTGGGATCAATGCAAAAAGTGTTTTTGGTCTAGTACACCAAATTTTATACCTCATCTCAGAACAGATAACTTTTAAGGAACAAGTGGGAGAATTTGGCGCAAAGTATGCAATTTTAAATAAACAAGGTGATTGTACTGAGTATAGCGCATTATTTACAGCTTTATGCAGAATAAAAAATATACCTTCTCGATTAGTAGCCGGATTAAAAAAAATAGGTGTGAGGGAACAAAGCAATTGGATTCGTCATGCTTGGTCAGAAATATTCTATGAAGGACTCTGGATTCCAGTCGATGTTGTTGAAGGAAAGGCCAAAATATTAGGTTTTCATCCTGACTTGATACCTTTGTTTAAAGGTAATTGGATGGCTGATAATATGAATCGAGAATTAAAAATCAGTATAATTGATGATTTTAAAGATCAATTAACTACAAATGATCTTGTTGATTCTTATTTAAGTATGGAGCTTTCATACAAAGTAAATAAACAAATTCAGAATGGAGTAAATGATGAAAACAAAAGTGTTAATTCTACAAATAAATTAATTAATCTAGAATTAAAACAAGAACTTTTAATAAATTCCGAAGAAGAGTTAGTTTTGAAATTTGATGAAATAGATAAAAACAGTATATTGGGCGTTTATTTTAAAGTAGAAACAAATCTTGTCGTTAAATCTCCAAAATTAGTGCATTATCTTGAACAATTGAAAGAAAAAAAGAATAATGAGTATAAAATCAAGTTAAAATTACCTGAATATCCAGGTAATTATGAAATAGGTATTTTTATATGTTCTGCGTATGGTGAAATTGTGACCATTAATTCTGTTGATGCTACCATCATTTAATTATAAATATTGATAAATAAAAATCGAAAAAGAAAATTTTAAATTTTCTTACATGGGTTTTAGAAAAAATGATGGGCAATAATAGTAATATAACGAAAACTAAAAAAACTAAGACTTGTGTATTCTGCAAATATTTTAAGTCTCCTTTAAAATCTATACAAGAAATCCGACAACTCGTATGTTATAATTGTACAAAAGAAATAGAGGAAAAGAGTTCAAATAAAAATGTTGTTGTTTGGTTGAAGAGTCTTCTAATTAGTCTTAAAGACATCAAATTTGGTGTATTAGAATGGGTAATGTAACAAGGTTTATAATTGGGTGTTATTTTCCGATTTTGCTTGAGGTTTTAATTTATGAAACGTATCTCTACCTCAAACCGACAAGACAGCCAGATTTCATGTTATTGATTTACACAATTCCCGTAATTCTACCTTTAATATTTTTTTACTTTGTATCACCTTATATAATTTTCAAACTCTCTTCCGCAGGTGAGACATATTCTAATGCACTTGAAAAATCTATTGATGAAATATTTATTTCTGAAAAAAATGTTTTAAATCCAAATGAAATAGTAGTCATCAAACAAGAACTTGAATCGACATTAATACCTGAATTAGTGAGAAATTTCAGAAGTGAATATGTCAATACTTATTTTAGCCAGTCTCATCCAAATGAAAAAGAAGATTACTCGGTATTAAATTTTTATGAAGAAATTTTTCTATTTTCATTATTTTCGACATTTTTTTCATTTATCAATGCTATTATTACGGTTTATTTGCATTTTGATAATTTAATATTTGGTTCATTAAATATAGCAGATAAGATTTATGATATTTTTAACGTTTTATTGTTCTTTTTATTGATGACAGGACTTGGAATAACTGGAATATTTCTTCTTGTTTTATTAAGGAGGAGAATAACTATTTATATTTCACTTTTAAATCCAGGTTGGGTCAATTTTTCAAATGATAAAGAGACTCAGCTATTACAAATAAAAGCTATAAGTGATTTCAATTTTGATGATATCCTAAGTGATCAACTGATAAATACAAGAGGATTCATGACTAATTTATATTTAGAATTGTTAAAAGAGAGAATAAATAAGGTTGTAATCTCAGCAACACGTGAGCAAGTGGGCAAACAATTAACTTGGGGTATTTATAGCAACATTTTGACTGAATTGAATATAGAAGAAAAGAAAAAGACTCGTTTAGAGCAATATTTTTTGAGTTCTCCACTTATAAAGACTGCACAACAATTTGCGTTCGATAAACGTGAGGCCCATTCCTTACAAGAAGATTTCAGTTATTTTAATTCAACTATTGAGAATTGGGATCAACAAGCAGATTCTGAAAAGCTATCAGCCTTCCTTTTGCTGTATCGAAGTGCTGAATCTCTTTTTAGAGGTATATTAAGAAATAAAGGGCTCGATACAGGGAACTTTGGAACTATGCTTACAACATTGGCTGAATTAGGGTTATTGAAAAATGAAGAACAAATTATTTTAAATCAGGTAAGGCGACAACGAAATTATATCCTTCATAGAGCTGGAGAAAAAATTACTATACAAAAAAAGTTTGCTGAGGATTTTATTCACGTAGTCGAAAATATTTTAGTCAGGGCAGACAGTTTAGAAAATGGATCTAATTAGGATAGATATTTTTTATAAGTATGGAGGGCAAAAATCGAATGTGTAAATTGAAAGTAATTAGTTCTTAATAAAAAAAGAAATTATATTTCATGAATTTTGAAGAATTTCAAGAAGTTTTTAAAAACAACTATTGGTTTTCAGAGTTTCAAAATGAATTCAAATGTCTAGATAATGAAACATTGGAAAAATTATATAATAAAATTAAAGAAAACACAAAAGAAAATGAAAAACTTAAAATAAATGGTCTTTATAGTTTTGCTCTACTCTTATATGGAATAATATATACTGATTGGAAAGGGTTTCTAAGTCCGAAGTTAATTTATTTAGGAAGTAAAATTTTAGTTTTAATGGGACTGACTCAGGAAGCAAAAAATTTAACCCGTGGATTTGAGTTTGATCCAGGATGCTCAGCTTGGAGATTAGCTTCCTATTATAGAAATTCTGATGATTTGAAAAGATCAAAAGAATTTTTAGAGCTTAAAAACCGTGTTCTGAATTATTTAGAAACTGGTGGTAATTCTGATGAATTAATTACCAATGACTTAATTACTTGGATAATTGCATCCTTACCTATTCAGGAATGTTTTGAATTTTATGAGAAAAAGCGATTACAGATAACTAAAATTCTTCCATTAGTAATCCTTTTCGAGAAATTGATTAACAATGATATAAAAAAAGCTACGTTAATTGTCAATGAAATGAATAAATTTGAAAATCTTACTGAATTTGAAAAAATATTGGCAAACAATAAACGTGCAGTTCTTTTCCAATTGAAGGGAGATCAAAAAGAGGCTTTAAATTATTTTGAAACAGCCTCAGAGCTAGCGAGTAAACTGAAAGATTATTTTAACCTGAGTAAAATTTCATTTAACAAAGGATCGAGCTATTATTTACTTGGAGATTATGAATTAAGTTTACTTTCATACCAGCAAGCAGAATCTTCATATAATATGATTCAAGATACTACGGGATTGGGAAAGGTATATAATAGTCTTGCATCTATTTATCATGCAATTGGAGAATATACAATTGCTGAAAAATACATAATGCTCACTAAGAAAATTTTTGAAACAACTGAAAATACAGCTATGAAAAATGGAATAAATTATAAATATGCCTCAATTTTATATTCTAGAGGGTGTTATCAAAGAGTAAATGAATTGTTATATCCTTTTAGCCCCAAAACTGAGTCTATTCTCAATTTTGAAATTCAATTATTAAAAATATCAGCTCAATTTGAACTAAATAGGACTTTCGATGAATGTGAAATAGAAAATCTATTGAAAATGTCTGAAAAGCTTGAATACAATGTTGGTAAAGGTAATTTATATTTTTATTGGGCTAAAATGGTAATATTACAAGGAAATATTATTGAAGGGGAATTGAAATTAAATCTAGCTTACGAAACTTTTCAACAGGTTAACTTTATCCGTGGAATTATTCTCACATTAAATTTATATGCTTTTATCGAGATGATAAAAGGAAAAATTGAAACTGCTGAATCATACTGTTCAACATCGTTAATGCATTCGAGAAACTCTCATTTATACTTAGAAGAATTAGAATCAACTATATTACTTAGCAATATATTTTTCATAAAAGGTGATACTAGTAAAAGCATTAATCTAATCGATACAGTTCTTTTTTCATTGAATTCAAGACAAATGAAAAATAATCTGTTTCTTCAAGCCTTATTTCTTAAATCAAGTTTTGAATTACAAGAAGATTCAATTTATCTACCATCACTCCGCGAATTTATGAAGGTAGCAAATAACAGTGGATCATTATATTGGGATCAACAAAGTCGCTTAGTTGAAGCTCAACAATTTTTATTGGTGCAGGATTATCAAAATGCAATCTCAATAGCTCAAGAGGTCTTTTCAAACTCAGAAAACTTTGAAATACGAATTTTAGCAAAAAAGATTTATTTTAAAGGTCTAATTGGTTCTTTAACGATCAAAAAACAAAAAGAATCATATGATATTTCTGATTTATGTTTAAAAATTGAATCTGAATTACAAGTTATAAAGAAAAATTTAATTAAAAAT
>DAHXPE010000008.1 GCA_027364495.1 Candidatus Heimdallarchaeota archaeon
TTGAGTATTTATTACAATTCTTAGCTATGATTATGGGCAATGAACGAAGGTAAAATTTTCTTTTCCCACTAATTTTTATTATTTTTATATCGTTTCTATCTAAACTTTCCTTTTTTCGTAATTAATTACTAAATTTGATATATTTCAAATAAATAGATTCTATTTCAACTAGCAGTTATTTCAAACAATTGATTATCGGCTTCAGGAACCAAACCGATGACCTTATCTTTGGGATCTGTGAAAAAACCTTCTATATATTTTTTATGATAAAAATTTTCGTCTCTCAAGATAGAATTTGTCAAAATTTCTAAATTTTCAGTTGAATCGGTTAAGAACAATAATGTATCTGAACTTTCGAATTGACTCCGTTGTTTATTATCTCCATCATTTTGTTTTTTCTTTGCTCGATAATGCCCTTGTAGACAGAAAACTAGTGATTCTATTATAGAATCAGTTAACTCTGGCTTAGGATAAAAAATTTCAATCATCCCACCTAGTTTACGAGCTTTATGGCCGTGCGATATTGCAAAATAAGGCTTACCGAGAGTATTTATAACAATTAATGAAGGATCTTGACCAATCGATGGATGCAATCCTTCGTGAAAAATGGATGGGTTTATTCCTAAGAAAGTATTATCTATATCATCGACATCATAAAGCCAACCTGTATTATGATCGTAAAATCGTGCTTGTGGTGCGTTCCATACTTGAGCAAGGTTACGCGTAGTTAAGAATGGATCATAATCATTAAAGCTATTCTTAACGCATGGTCTAAGATTCTGAATTAGATTCATAAAAACATTATTTTTATCTTCATCAAATGCTATAATGTGACCACCGCAATTTGGTTGGGCAGATGGATTAGAATTTGGATGTATACCATGTGAAACAACAACATTATCATCAGTAAAATTACTTAAGGACGTAATTTCTGGAAACAATGCATTACCAGCAGTGGAAATTGGCTCTTTAGAAGGGAATCTCTTATAAATAGGTGTTACAGGAATTCTGGAATCAATACATAAACTGAGTAAACCATCATAATCACTGTTTTCTGGCAAAGTCACTTCAACATCTTGGATATACTTTTTGTAACCCTTTTGACTGAAATCAGAATCATTTTCGATTTTTTTTACTTTCGCTTTCATAATTAATTGTCTAGAAATATAAATTTATTATTGTTTAGAAAGATAAATTTATTTTTTTATCTAAAAACGAATATTTAAACAAAAAATTTTTTTTTTTCTTAAATATGGTTATTCCCATTTATGTAGTTGACGCTTTTACTGATTCACCGTTTAAAGGTAATCAAGCTGGCATCTGTTTTCTAGATAAATCATATGGATCAATTGATGAGTCTATTCTTCAAAAGATTGCTTTTGAAATGAATTTATCAGAAACGGCTTTTGTTTCTCCAATAAATACAAAAGAATCCTTTTCAGATGCAGAAGATTTTAATTTAAGGTGGTTTACTCCTACAACTGAAATTGATTTATGTGGTCATGCAACATTGGCAACTGCACATGTTTTATTTCATGAATTAGCTAATTCAAATAAGGAATTGAAATTCCACACAATGAGTGGTGTTTTATCTGTATCGAAAGATGAAGATTTTCTTAAAATGGATTTTCCTGCAAATCCTTCAGAGTCAATTTCATCTATCGATTTTATTTCCACTTCACTTGGTTTGCAAAAGGAAGAAATAATTTCCTGGGAATATGACCCTAAACTTGCAAATGTCCTTGTGGAAGTTAAGAATAGCGATATTTTACAAAGAATTGAGCCTGATTTTGCTAAACTAAAAAAGTATACTGGAAAATTAAGAATTGTTGGCTTAATAATTACAGCAAAAATGTCAGAAACCGATTTTGACTTTGCCTCAAGATATTTTGCTCCTTGGGTGGGAATAAATGAAGATCCAGTTACTGGTTCGTCTCATACTACCTTAGGACCTTATTGGTCTGCAAAATTAGGAAAAACAGAATTACAAACAATCCAACTTAGTAAAAGAACAGGAAAATTAAAGCTTATAGTAACAAATTCACGGGTCTATATTAAAGGAAAATCTTGTACAATTCTTAGTGGCAAATTCAATTTCTAAAAATATGGTTTTTCTTTTTTTGCTTTAGCTCTGAAAATTTCAATTGTTTGTGGTTTAATTAGTAAATAAAGTGAAAAAATACCGAATAAAGTTCCGAAAGGCGGAATAATTAAATACAAGCTTCCTACAAGCATGGTACCAATTCTACCAATCTGTTGTAACTGGAATAATTTCGAACCAAAATAAATTGAGATGCAACCTAAAAGAATTAGCAGAAAACCTAAAATTAAGAGCACTATTTTAAGATAGTTTACAAAATATAGGGCATATTCAGTCTTAAACGCATCTTCCGAAGCGACTAAACCAAATATCACTATCAACAGACCTAAAAGAGCTATTAAACTACCTAAAGCAATTTCAATAACTGAAGTTATTTGAATGTACCCAATAAATTCATCTTGTTTCGAAACTTCTGTTAATAATTTTTTAGTAGGGTTTTCTTGTAGTTCAAAACCGCATTCTTGACAGAATTTTGCACCTTTTTTAACTTTAGCAGTACATTCTGGACAGATGACCTTGGACATAAGCGTAGTGCCTTTTAAGGATTATCTTTTACTTATAGTTGATTATGATTCTATAAGAATGTTAAACTTATATCTTGAAAATTTTTAAGTATAATGTTTTATAAATTTAAATAAAGAGAATGAACTAATCTTAAGAAATTGTTGATTTACAATTTTAACCTAATCGCAGTGATAAAAACAAATGGATATAAAATTTTCGAATCGTATTGACATTCTTCCAAAGGAATTGTCTATATCTAAAGATTTACTTTGGCAGTTAATTAATAAAGTATCTTCAGTTTTGATTGTCGATATCAATGATTTGATTATTTTATTTGCTAATCCTAATTCTCTTAAAGAATTAAAGATAATTGAACAAGATGCCGACTTACAAATAGCATCGATCTTAGGTAAAAGATTTAGATATCCTATAACTTTTGGAGAAAAAACCCAAATAGTTTTGAGAACTTTAGAGAATACTGATGCATTAATTGAAATTCGTTCTTCAATTATTTCATGGCAAGGTTCACCGGCTTATCTTCTCTTAGTTAACTCATTTATTAGCTTTTGTGAGGACTGTGAGTTAATTAAGCAAACGAGATTTAATTCATAGCTTTTTTGCAAAGCGATATTTTTATATTTTAATTTTCAACTAGTCTAAACCTGTATGTGCAACTGAAAGCCTTTTAAAATATTTTTCATTAGTTCAATCAATTGAACTCTTGACCGATAAATAGTGCAAAGATAATTCGATTATTTCAATTGGATACTGATCTTTTATTGATATTATATTTTGTTTAAAGGTTACGAACCGAGAATTATAAAAATACGTGATTAAACTATGTTTAGTTTTTTAAAGGATAGGAACCTTTGGCGATTTATGGGATCTGGCATTATTGTAAGTGTAGCCTATATAGATCCGGGAAATTGGGGAACAAATATTTCAGGAGGAGCAGAATTCCATTATGATTTATTATGGATAATATGGCTAGCAAGTTTAATGGCGATGTTATTTCAATATTTATCAGGAAAAATTGGTTTAGCAGGATATAATTTAGTCGAATTAATTAAAGAATCACAACCAAATAAAATTATAATTTATTGTTATTGGTTTTTAATAGAAATAGCAATTCTAGCTACTGATTTAGCAGAATTTCTAGGAATTGTCGTTGCATTATATCTATTGTTTGGTATTCCGCTTTTATTTGGGTCATTTATTGCTGTTTTTGATGTTTTACTCTTTTTCATACTCACGTCAAAAAAATTCAGGTTCGTAGAATATACTTTTTTTATATTTGTTTCAATAGTAGGATTTTCTTTTCTTTATGAGATAATATTAGCACAACCGAGTTTTTCTCATATTTTGGTTCATTCAATAACTCCATCGATTAATAATAGAAGCATTCTTTTAGTGGTTGGTATTATTGGAGCAACTGTAATGCCACATGCATTATTAATTCATTCCTGGTTGATTAAAAATAAGGTCTCAGAAATGTATGAAAATGGAAATTTAGAAGATAACCCTCATTCTCCAGTTGTTCAAAAAAAATTACTCAGATACCATCTCATAGATAATTTTATTTCATTATTTGTTGCTGGATTAATAAATGCTGCAATGCTTATCCTAGCAGCTGCAACCTTTTATAAGAATTCCGTTACTGTTGCTACCCTAGAAGAAGCATACATAATATTAAAACCATTATTTGGAGAAATAGCAGCAATAGTATTTGCCATTGCTTTACTTTCAGCAGGACTTTCATCATCAATAACAGGAACATTGGCAGGTCAAGCCATAATGGATGGTTTAACAGATATTCACATAAAACCATGGATAAGAAGATTAGTTACTAGATTTATAAATTTAATACCAATAACAATAGCTATTCTTTTGGGAATAGAACCCTTAATCATTCTAGTAATTAGCCAGGTTGTTTTATCTATTATGATTCCATTACCATTAATACCTATTTTGTATTATAGTTCTAAAAAAGATTTAATGAAAGAATTAACAAATAAACCTGTGACTATATTCGTAGCAGGTATGTTTGCTTTATTAATAATTGCTTTGAATGCTTACTTATTAATAGATGTATTAATCTCACTCAAATAATAAAAAAGTCAATTTTATTAAAAATTAAAATCGATGGCCACATTCAGAGCAAAAAAGGGAGTTCTGTTCAAGGAATGATCCACAATTCTTACAATAATTAATTTGGACCTTTTGGGATTGAGTTTGAGTAGTTGGATAATTATTTAAATATGAATTGTCTCTTGGTTGGTAATAATTGGAATTATAATATCTTGGTTTACTTGCTATTATAACAATAAAGATAACAAATAATAGAAGCCAGAAATTAACCATTCTAAATAAAAAGAAGAACACAAAAAATAATGGTATTAGAAAGAAAAAGCCACCATGATGGCGCCGTCCACAGGAATTTCTAGAGTATTGAGGTTGAAATGTTTGCATAATTAAAATATATATTTAACTTTATTTAAATAGTTTTTATTATCGGAATAAAATAATAAAAATTTTGTAAATGTTTAACCTATTTATGACTTACTTTTTGAATTGAAAAAATTCAATTCTGAGAAGAGAAGCTAAATTGAGGGATTGATTGACCAGTTATAGCGTCATAAATAAATTTTTCTAACGGAATATGTTGTA
>DAHXPE010000014.1 GCA_027364495.1 Candidatus Heimdallarchaeota archaeon
CACGTGAAAAAAGGAATTTACCATATGATGATAATGCATGGGATACCCTTAATATAATATATAGTAGCCAAGTTATAGCAGATGGTAAAGTATTAACGTTTGGTCAAAAGAATATTACAATTGATCCAAATTTTGCTATCCCTTTTGTAAGTATTAAAGATCATACAATCTATGAAAAAGCACGCAAATACACCAGAAATACAGAGGCTTTGTGGTGACTAGTTTTAATGGAATAAATGATGTCAAATCGAATTAGAAAAGATGTTGAAACGGAATCAGAGCTACAAAAATTAATTGAAGATACCAAAAAATTACGTCAAGCAAGTAAACCAATTTATAACCCCAGTGTGAACTTGATTCTCAATGGTATGGAAATAGCTAATTACCAGCATTCTGGTTTTCCAACCTCAAAAGATATTGAAAAAGTGCTTGAACATTGCATACCAAAATATAAACCTTTAGCTGTTGT
Organism: Candidatus Heimdallarchaeota archaeon; assembly: GCA_027364495.1. Next base: position 470 of record DAHXPE010000014.1, read on the forward strand.
TGTTGATTCTAGTTTAAGATATTTATTATCGGAGGATGAAAGTATTGAATTTGAAAATTATATAAAAGAAGGAATACCCGTTAAAAATAAAATCATTCCAATTATTGAAGTTGGAACAGATGAGGACATAATTCTTACCATTTTGAAATTTGCACTTGACAATAATGCAAAAATATTAACAAATCAAAATTTAGAGCAAAGTTATGAAACAATTAAACAACAAAAGTTTCCTTTATCCTTCAAGGATAAGAAATTTCAGGTTTATTATAAGATAACAAGTAGTGAGATTACGATTTTTGAGCAATAAGGACGATAAAACGTTCAATAATAACGTTTTCAACCAATTAGAAGCCTATTTCGAAAATTTTTGGGAACCTATTATAATCCTTGATAATAATTTTCGAATAAATCAAATGAATCTTAGATTTTTAGAACTCAGTGGATACACAAGGCATGAATTAATAAATCAATCCCCAAGTATGGTACTGGATCAATTTTCTGGATCTTTTCCTGTTCATGGAACTGTAAAACTTAGTGCAACGTCTTTTGAAAATAAAATTACTTTTGCTCATATAAAATCCAAGTTTGGTATAGAAATACCAGTAAAAATGACTTTTCAGCCTTTTTATAGAGAACTTGATGAACCAGAATGGTTTATTGCTATTTTTATTAGAGATATAAGCCATGAAATTCATTTGAAAAGACAAATAAATGCATCAAAGGAGTATGCGTTAAATACTTTCCAAATTTGTGGTGTAATTTATTCTCAAACAAACTTAGGACCTTCCATCTGGGTTCGTGACGAATATTTTCCTGTTATTTATAAAAAATTTCATAATGAACACGATGTAAATGATGAACTAATCAGAATAGGTCTAATCCTGACGACAGCATTAGGACAGGGAAGCTCATATACATTAGGATTATCAGACTTACCCATAGCTGATTATGACTTTATAGCAATTTGCTACACTACATTTATAGCAAATAGTAAATCAAATAGTGACTATGTTATCGTAGCGATCTTTTTTCCTAAAAAATTAGAATCCCTGATTGAAAAAAGAATAGTATTAGAAAAAATTTTTGCTGACAGATTCCAATTTATAAATTATTTTAGTCAATTAACTTCAGAATGGCTTTATAATCTTAAAAAGGATCTCCTCATGTTTGATGAAGAGGGAACATCAAATGCCTGAAGGACCAGAGGTAGAATCTGTTACAAGGGAACTTCAGGAACTTGTAAATCTCACAGTAACAAATGCCTATTTAACTCCTTTAGCTTTAAAATATAATAGATACATTGAACAAGAAGAAAATATTCACTTCATAAAGAATAAAAAAATTAAAAAAATTGAACGTAGAGGAAAGTTCATTATATGGTGGTTTGGCGAAATTCCCGTAGTTAATCACCTTGGAATGACTGGAGGATGGATAATACAGGATAAAAAGGAAGAACTTTCAGCTTATCCTAAAGTAATACTAGAATTCACTCAGGGAATTAAAGCAATTTTTGATGATATACGAAATTTTGGTCGTTTTGAAATATTCAAGGATGAAGAAGAACTTTTAAGAGAAACGGAAAGCATTAGAAACTTAGGAATAAATGGTTTGGAAAAACCCTTTCCACAAGCAAAATTTGAAGCCTTATTACAATTAAAACGAAATCATGAAAAGCCTATTGGTGCATTATTACTCGACCAGCGAGTTGTTGCAGGAGTAGGAAATATTTATAAAAGTGAATCACTTTTTAAAGCAAAATTACATCCAATAGTCCCAGTTAGTATGCTATCAGTTGAAGAAATAAAAACATTGGGACAATCAATAAGTGAAATACTGCAATTAGCCTTGGAAAGTGGAGGTAGCACCATTGATAACTTTCAGTCACCTTATGGTTCAGAAGGCAAGGCGCAAGAATGGCACAAAGTATACGGAAGAGAAAATATGGAATGTTTCGTTTGTAAAACCATAATACAACGAATAATTCAAAACACGAGGTCAACCTTTTTTTGTCCCACATGCCAGCCTTTAAAAGATGGATTGATTATTCCTACTCAAGCGAAGAAAAAACCAAAAGAAAAAAAAAGAGCAAACTG
>DAHXPE010000015.1 GCA_027364495.1 Candidatus Heimdallarchaeota archaeon
CATTAGAGTCAATTTTTGTAATTTCTTCTAGTTTAGATGCTAAATATTACAGGGAATATATATTATTCATGCAACAAATAGCAGATAATCATTCCAAATTTAATTTGAATTTTTTTAACCCTTCAAATAATGAATTCATTAATTCCTTTTTTAAAATGATGAATGGAAAGGACTTAAGTTATATAAACATTATTTCGCGATACATACTACAAACAGAATTCAAATATAAGTTTAAAAGCCAAAATTTAACTGGTTTTGATTTTAAAGGTTTTGTTCGAATTCTCACACATTCGGATAATTTAGAAAAATAAAAACTATTAAATCAAAAAAAATGCAAAATACATAAGTCAAAATTCCTTTACAATCATTATTGAATAGAAATTCTGTTAATAATGATTTATTGTTTATAGGTGTTTCGTCAGCATGAAACCTGAATTTAAAATGATAATTTTTATAAGCATTGGAGTAAGTTTATTACTCTTAGGTCTTTATTATGGACAATATGATGTTCTAATTAAATTTATTAAAGCTCAAAGTACTGGTGGTATAAAAGGAATACCAATAAAATCAGGGTGACTGTTAACAATGGCAACAATCTCATCGAAAAAAAAGCAAGCTATATCTAGTCAAACAAAATCAAAAGCTCCCAATGTTGATCCTCAGTCTTACCCTTTTACATGGTTACGAGCACTTCGTTTAGCTGTAAACTTATTCTTCTTTCTTTTAATAAATGGAGCAATATTTGGCTTAGCAATCACTTGGCTCACTTTGCCAATAGCAGCTCCTCCCACTCCTTTCACTATAACGACTGGATCTTTGTACATAATTCAAATTCTTTTAATTAATACAGTAATTCCATTTATACCATTAGCTACTATTTTCTTGATTGGTGGTATATTTGGTAGGTTTTTCTGTGGTTGGACCTGTCCCGTTGGCTTTTACCAAGACATAATTGCTTATTTACCAATTAAAAAATATTATCCAAATAGGAAAAACAACGAAACCTATAGCCAAATTGGTTTATATTTTGCAGGTTTTGTCATTATTGCTGCTCTGTTTATTGGTGTTTCAAGGTTATATGCAATTTCAACAACCGAAACAACCCTCAAAACCTTAGGTGTATTAGCTGAAGATCCACTATCAGCGCTTGATCCAGCTTCAACATTAATAACTTTCATGTCTTATATGTTCTTTTGGAATAAGATCCCCTATGTAAGTCCAAATACTGGAACACCAGACATTATTTGGTTCTGGATACGATTATTAATAATGGTAGTAGTATTCTTAATTCCAGCAAAGATACCAAGGTTTTATTGTAGATACATTTGTCCAACCGGAGCTATAATGGGTAAATTTGGAACAATTAGTTTAGTAGGAATCAAACGAAACCCTGTGCTCTGCAATGAATGCGGTGATTGTAATTCAATTTGCCCAATGGGCGTGCGAGTTATGGAGTATCCAGATAAAATTAAGGACCCGATGTGTATCGGTTGTTTGGATTGTGCCTATGTTTGTGAAGAAGGTGCGATCCAATTAAAAGTTCTTTAAATTTCAATCTAAACAAATCTTTATAATATAAACTAAGCATTTTGACGGCTTTTTTATAAACAATTGCTAAAATACTATTTTTTACTATCCCATAATTATTTATTCTTTTCCTTTTCTTTCCATTATTCCTTTATTCTCTCTTCTTATAAAGATCGTAAAGATTCTTTTTATTTTCTTACAATAAATTGAATTTTTGTGGAATCTTATATTAATTGCAATTAGATGAATGTAAACACCAATGACAACTAAAAAAGTTAAGACAGGAGTATTCTGACATTAAAATCGTTAGTAATTAAAATCACTACTTGATACTACTTACATCTTGAAAAATTTATATAACCTCAGATTTTCTTCTAATCAATTATCTGAACTTCCACCATCAATTGGAAATTTGACGAACATTTCGTATTTTTTTTTAAGTCACAATACATTCACTTCCCTACCCTATTCTTTCAATTTAACTAGTTTACCAGAATCACGTGGTGACCTAACAAAATTGAGTGAGTTTTATTTAGATAATAATAAATTAATATCTCTACCCAATTCTTTTGGTCAATTAAAAGTAAAAACCATCTCAATAAAAAATAACAGCTTATTTGCATTACCAGATTCTTTAGGTAATCTTAAATATTTATATGGATTATATTTAGATGACAAAAATTTAATATATTTATCAACCTCTTTCCAAAATTTATTCAATTTAAGAATATTAGATTTTGCAGCTAATATTCTTAAAACAATATTGAATTGAATTAATTAATTGAGAAATTTGGAAAATTTAATTTTAGAATATAATTATTTGACTGAATTTTACCATTTATTGAAAATGTTACTCTTCAGTGGCTCTCTTTAAGAAACAATAAAATAAAAACGATACCAGATTCCATTGGTAGCCTCCATTTGATCACTCGTTTAAATCTTGAAGAAAATTTTATTTCAAATTTACCGTATGGTATCGCTGATCTTCATAATTTCCAGGCTTTAGTTCTAAATGATCCTTTAATTACTGAGTTACCAGAATCAATAAATAATTTACAAAATTTACAACGATTAACTCTTTTCAATGTGCCTTTGAAATCTCTACCTACATCTCTTGAAGACATTAAAACTCTTGAATGTATAGGTCTTAATGACAAATCAAAATTGGACATTTCAAAGAATTTAAAAGATAAAATATATTATCCTTAGTATAATCAGAGCAAATTACTTTAAAAAAAATTCAAAACCAGAAAATCCAATTACAAAGATTGTTATCAAAATTATTTAAAAAGCAATGTTAAAAAATTTAAAAGGGCATCCAATTAAGAGTTCTTTAAATCGAGAAAAAAATAATGCACTTACCCTTTCTTTCTAAAAACAAAAATTCATTTCAAAAAGATCAGGAGAAAAAAAAAGAACAGTACTATCCTGTCTGTCCAAATTGTTTATCACCTAACTTAAAATTTGTTCATGAATATACTTCGGGATGGCTCACCACTCCCCGCTATTACTGTCCAAATTGTAAATATTCTGGTCCTTTAGTTTTAGAAATTGATATCGATCTTCTTGAAACTAAGACTCTCAAAGAATTAAGAAAGATGTTTTTAGAAGAAGAATTTGAAAAAATCGATGAAACTGAATCTAAAGATCATTTTTTCGATGATTCTTCCTAATTTACTGCCAACGTGCTCTTTCAATTTTATCTGCTTTTTTAATGTGCTTTTTTACTTTTCTATAATGATCTTTACAGAGTTTTACTTTTGTTATTTTCGGTTTAATATCAAGCGTTAAGTTTTCTTCAATAAGTGCTTTGGTTACTTTGTCACGTCCAAGTGTTCTTTCAGCTTCATTTTCACAATTATCAACGTTACATTTAGTCATATATTTTCCTCTTTATGCTAATGGTTGCAATTCAATTTTACCAGGAGCTGTTTTAATTAAATACTTTGAAACCTTAACGGCTTTTCCTTCTACTTTAATTATCTCGAAAATACTATTATTTTGTTGATCTCGAGATAATCTAAAAACAATATCAGCATAGTGTTCGAACATTTTAACTACTTTCATATCATGAACGTCGCTGTGAAGGGTAAACAACGTTACATGTCTATTTTTTTTATCAGTTGCAATTTTATGGTGAAATAAAGATAGAGGAGCTCTATAGTCGTCTGCGACTAAAATTATTGTTGAAAGAGAGTCTATGACACCTCGTACAGGTGCGTTTTGAACATGAAGCAATGATTGAGCTAATGTGTCTGTTACATGCCTTGGTTGCATTAAATCCCTTATTACATTTTGCGGACCACGTAAAGTATTTTGTTCTTTACTTCCGAAAGGATTTGTAAAAGCATCTAAATATACTAATCTTCTTGTCTCGACGACTATTTCATCAATACCAAATGGAACAAGTAAGGACCTGTAATGCTCGTACAAATGTTCTGTTCCTATGATGTAACCATATTCACCAGAAGCTAGACCTTCTGCTAAGAATTGGATTAGAAAGGGATCAGAATTAACACCTACTTCATCTTCAACAAGGATTATTGAACCTCTGGGAACCCCTCCGCCTATACTTTCATCCAGTGTGGGTATTCCAAACCTGCATTGCTCCTCACGAGCCATTGATCTAGAAAATGACATCATATTGACCTGCAATAAGCTATGAAAATAACTTGAATTTTATATTAATTATTTTTCATTTAGTTCTTTTCAATTTTATTATATTTATTGCTTTATAAATTTCTTTTATAATATTTTTTGAATCAAATTTTTAAAATTATATTATTTTAATCAATTAAATGATTCAAATTAACATTTTTTTCTGATTTATATGGTTGCTTACAATTTGCAATATTTTGGATTGAAATCACCTCTTGTAAAACCTAATGAGAAACTTATTGATGTTTTAACTAAAATTCTTGATGAAGAAAAAGATATCAATCTTCAGTCAGGTGACATTATTGTCATTGCTAGTAAAGTTGTTGCTATGGAGCAAAATAGAATAATCGATTTAAAAACTATTAAACCTAGCCCTAAAGCTGAAAGTCTAGCTCAAAAATCTGCATTAAAACCCGAATTTATAGAAATTGTCCTACAAGAATCTGATCATGTTATTGGTGCTGTTAAAGGTGCATTATTAACTTTGAGGCAAGGCGATGTAGAAGCAAACGCAGGAGTTGACAAATCAAATGCTGGATTGGGTAAAGCAATCCTTTTACCTGATAAGCCGGATGATTATGCTTTAAAATTTAAAAAAGAAATTGAACTAAGATTAAATATCACTGACATAGGTATTCTTATTGCTGATAGCACTACACGGCCACTTAGAATAGGAACAACAGGCTTGGCTATTGGTTCAGCAGGATTTCCTGCAATAGTTGATATTAGAGGTCAACCTGATTTATTTGGCTATACTATGTCAATTACTTTGCGAAACATAGCTGATAATTTAGCTTGTGGAGCTAATGTATTAATGGGTGAATCATCAGAATCAATTCCATTTGTTATCATTAGGGGTTTAAATAGACTTATAAACGAAAATCACTGGCAAGAAAAAGCAATTTCAGATTTACGTATTGACCCCAAGAACTGTTTATATTTTGGTAATATGAAGTATGATTTTATTTAGCAAATAAGAGTCTTTTACAATGATTGAGACAGTAAAAATTAAACATTTAACTATTGGAGATAAAGAGCCAGTTCGTCTTATGGCAGCTATTAATCTATCTCAAGAAAGTTTTTACAAAGAAAGTGTTGTCAATTTTTCAGATGAAAAAGCATTAGAAAATAAATTTATCAATTTTTTAAAACAAGGAACTGAGATTTTTGATTTAGGAGCCAAATCGACTGCTCCAAGTAATATATATGGTACAGAAGCTGTTATATCAGCTCAAGAGGAAATAGCTAGAATAAAAAAGCCATTAAAAATTTTAAACGATCTAAATTCAGACGTAATAATTTCAATTGATACACAATCAAGTGAAGTAGCTGAATATGCTTTACAACATGGTGCTGATTTAATAAATGATATTTCTGGTTTAAAATTAGATAAAAAAATGGTTAATGTTATTGGAGATTATTCAGCTTTTGTTATAGTAATGACTACTGATAAAGTTCCAGGAGATGTTTATAAAAAAAACGATGTTATTAAAGCTTTAAATTTTAGCATTGTAAAGGCACAAGAATTTATTCCAAAAAGAAATATAATTATTGATCCAGGTATTGGATATTGGATTCCTGAAAGAACACCAGAAGACGATTTTCAACTAATTTTAGATACTCCTCAAATAAAAGAACAATTACAGACCCCTGCACTTATTGCTTTATCTAGAAAATCATTCATTGGAAAGACCTTAAATTTACCACCTAACGAAAGATTAAATGGATCCATTTCTGCAACTGCTATTAGTATATTATATGGTGCTAATATAATAAGAACCCATGATGTCAGAGAAACAAAAGAAGCAATTCTCATAGCTGAGGAATTTAAAAAATTGCTGTTCCGTTAATATCAATTCCCAAAAATATTTTTTATAAAAATAAAAATAAATATAAATTGCTAATCTTTATTAATTTTTTATCTCATTTCTCTAATAAGATAAATTTACTTAGTTTTTGTGAATTCTAATGTCTACTAATTTAGATGATTTTTTCGGTTCTATAAAAAAGAAAAGAAATGAACCCACTTTAAAATTGTTTGATTTTGTTGAAAAGACAATTATGCAACTTGCTGAAGTGGTCCAACAATTAGATGAAAAATTGACTGGAATGGAATCAATTTTTGGTCGTGTCAGGTCTGATCTAGATGATATTAAAAGAAGACCAGTTGGTGGATCATCTACTCCATCTCTTGGTGGAGGTGGTGTTCCTGTTCCTCCTCCACCTGGAGGTGGCGGTGGTTTGCCTCCTTTACCTGGTATGGGTGGTGGCTTGTCTCCTGTACCTGGTATGGGTGGTGGCTTGCCTCCTGCTCCTTCTAGACCCAGTAGTCCTGCTGGTGATGGTTCTTTGAGTCCTATGATGGTTCAAGCAAACTTGCAAAATGAATTAAAAGCGGCTTTCAAAAATATAAGAGCTCGTTTAGAATCAGGAGAAGAGTAATTAGCCTTAATTGATTTGTTTTAGCTTATATCAATTCGGAAGTACAAAAACAAGATGAAAACTCTTTCAAAAACGGTTTTTCTTTATGTAACCTTATTTATTGTCCTTTCAATGCCATTTGGTTTGGCACTACTTCCTCAGAATTTAAATCAAACTGAATTTTCAATTTATAATACAGGGTGGGATGGAACATCAGAATTTCGAACGATTTTACAAAATCAATATCCTAATGTCCAAATTAAGACTCTTTTGGGAAGTGCCAATGCGCTAAATCGTCTCAATGATTCTATTGGTGCAAATGCTGGCTCACTCGTTATTATAGGTCCTAAAGTGCATTATGATCCTTTTGAATCGATTGCTATTTTACTGTATGCAGCTAAAGGCGGTAGAGTTCTTCTAGCAGATGATTTTGGAACAGGTAATGATATTTTAAGTTATTTCTCGATGTTGATTAAACTCCTTTCTAATACCACCTTAGCTGGAAATACAAATGTTTTTGGTTTAAATGTCAATTCAGGAACTAGTGTATGTACAACAAATCAGACAAAACAAAATCCTTTCCCTATAATTGGATTAGCGATTAATCAATCCCTACTAGTGGATACACAGTCATTTTTTGAATCTCCTCTTCAACCTGTTTTTACACCACCATCAAGTAATTCGATTGTACCTTTACCATATTGGATAAATTCAATGATTAAAAATGTCAAAAATGTGATTGGAAATTACGCTGCAACAATATCTATGGAAGTTCAGTATCCAACAAACTTTACCAATTTTAATAATCCAAATGATATTATTAGTTCAAATCAATATTTTGCTTTAACAACTGCACAGCAATGTAATTATAAGCCATCTTTACCATTCAAGACACTGTGGGTACCTTTTAGTGAATTCCCGGTTTCGCTTACGCAATTTAATGGTATAAAATTACCTTCAACATATAATTTCAGTTTCAAGTTATCAGCTTTATATTCATCAAGGCAATCATTTTTAGATACCAACGTCTCAGCTGCTCAAAATGTTAATACTATAAAACCTTCTAGTTCTGAATGGGGTAATATTGAATTTCCAGTGGCTGTTGATTTTCCTTTTGGAACAGGTCCAAATGCAGGATCGCTAACAATTATATCTGATCCAAGTATTTTTATTAATCGTTATTTGAAGACTGAGCCTTATCCCCTTTGTCCAAAAGGCATAAACTTTAATATAGGATCGTCCTGCGAGCAAGATCCAAATTTTAATCCAAATGATTTCAGCAACAGACAATTTGCAACTAACATAATAAACCTTTTAACAGCTGATAGACCAAATAGTGTTGTCTACTTTGATGAAGGGCATCTAGCACAATCTTTTACGAGTCCAACTTTGTATTTAGGCTTCTTTTTCAGATTTCTAGATTTTATGTCCATGGTTCCACTTATTGCCCCTTTCTTACCATTTTTAGTTTGGGGATTTGCAAGAAGTTTAGCTCCTAAAGGAACTATGGGAAAAGCACTTTTGAAAACCAAAGCTGAAAATTACTATGGAAGATCATATTTTGCATTTAAAATGCGTTGGTTTTTAGAAAATAGGCATTTCAACAGAGGACTGGATCTGATTTACAGGCGAGTCAAAAGAGATTTGATGAAGCGATACAAAATGGCTGAATGGAATCCTGAAACTGCGGTTATGAATTTGACTCGTGAATATAATAATTTCAGGAAAAATTTATTGAAAAAAGTTCTTGAGATCGAAAATATTATTAATAAAAGCATTTTAATTGAAGAGCAACAATTCATGGATTTATATCTGGTTTTGCAGGAAATAAATAATCACATCAAATTTTAATCAGTTTTTTTCACTAGTGTCTTGTCATGCAATAAATGATGGATAAAGTTTTTGTAATTTAATTCTTGCATCTTTTGTTGTAAACTGCCAATTGACTTTTTTAAATTTTTTATTACGTTCAACAACCCAAAAAGAAACTTGTTGTATCATCATTTCTTTAGATGGAATCCGGTTTTTAAGACATTGACCGGAAAGAACATTAATTTCTATTTCAGCTATATTCAACCAACTAGCATGCTTTGGAGTGTAATGAAATTCTATTCTATCCAAAAGAGATTTAGCTACGCCTGGAGGAAAAAACTCATAAAAAGCTGCAGGATTATGAGTATTGAGATTATCTAAAATGATTGTGACGTATTCTGCATCTTTGTACTTGTTTTCTAATAAATCTTTAATACAAAACACCCATTCCTCTTTTCTTCTAAAATCTCTTACCTCTACTGATCTCCATCCAGCTAGTGGTTCGACAAATATAAATAAATTACATACACCTACTCGTTTATATTGGTGATCATAGGTTTGTGGATGACCTGGAATCATTGGTAATGCAACACGTAGTTCTTCAATCAATTGTCTATTTGCTTCATCCATACAGACAATTGGATGAAGTGGATCATACGGTTGAGTATAGAGATCAAGAACATCTTCCATTCTTAAAACAAATTCAGCATCCTGTTTTGGTGGTACAATCCATGCTTTTTTCAACCAAGGCTTAATTTCATTTTTTTTAACGTTTGTCGAACGGTTTCATAAGAAATTGAATCTACAATCTCTAATTCAACAAGTTTATCGGCTAAAAGACGGAGACTCCATTGACTATAACCATCAGGTGGCTCACCACATACCAAAGTTACCAATCGAGCCTCCTGATGCCCATCAAGCTTCCGTTGTGGACGATACTGAGATTCTTTTTTTGGTCTCAATGCAATTTCAAATCCTTCTTCAACAAATCGCTTTCGAAGCCGTTCTATCGTAGCTCTACCGGCGCTAAAGGCTGTGGCAATCTGTGTATCAGACCAAGAAGGCCCGGTATTACTTTGATCGGCTTTTAACAAAATATTTGCATGTTTTATCGTTCGAGCTTTACTCTCCCCTTTTGTTGTAATAGATACTAACTGCTCACGTTCTTCTGGTGTTAAAGTAACTAAATATCGTTTTTGCATGCTTGAATTCCAGAATGACAGTTATAAAGTCAGGATAGTACGTGGTTAACATCCATCAGAATTTGACTGACATGACACTAGGTTTCTATAAATAAAACAAATCTTTTTTTTTTATTATTCTTTCCTCTTTTATTATATTAAATACGTATAAATTGGTTTTAAAAATGAAAGCAGTTATATTTAAAGAACATGGTGGGATTGATAAGCTCGAATTAGTAAATGATTTTCCTGATCCGGTGATTTCAGATGATGACGTACTCATTAGAGTTAAGGCTTGTGCACTTAACCAATTAGATTTATTTACTAGAAAGGGTAGTCCAACTTTGAAGCTACCCTTGCCTCATGTACCTGGTTCTGATGTCGCTGGTGTTATAGAAAAAATTGGTGCCAATGTAACAGGTTGGAATAGAGGAGACCGGGTTGTTATAAACCCAGGGATTTGGTGTAATTCCTGTGAATTCTGCATTGCCGGTGAGCATAGCCTGTGTAAGTCTTTTAAACTAATAGGTGAGCATATCCAAGGAGGATATGCTGAGTATCTTAAAATTCCAGCTCGTAATCTTTTAAAATTACCAGATAAGGTTTCATTTGAACAAGCAGCAGGAGCAGCTTTATCACTTTTAACAGCCTATAGAATGATAATCAAAAGAGGTAACCTAAGACCTGGAGAAACAATATTAGTAATCGGAGCCAGTGGTGGAGTTTCTACTTTTGCTTTGCAATTAGGAAAACTTACAGGTGCAACAGTGTGGGCTACAACATCTACTGATGAAAAAGTCAACCAAGCAAAGGAATATGGAGCAGACTTTGTTGTAAATTATAACAAAGATCCTGATTGGGTTAAGACAATATTTCTTAAATCTCAAAAAAGAGGTGTTGATCTAGTAGTTGATAGTGTTGGAGAAAAAACGTGGGAAAAATCATTAAGATCTTTGCGAAAAGGTGGACGTCTGGTCACATGTGGTGGAACTACTGGATTGAATGTTACCACAAATATTGCTTTAATTTTTTGGAATCAATTAGAAATTATTGGCTCAACTATGGCAAGTCATTCCGAATTCATCCAAGCCATGCAATTGCTTTTTGATGGAAAAATTAAATTTCCTATCAAAACATTTGATTTATCCCAAGCTAGAGAGGCCCAAGAATATTTAATGAACCAACAGCAATTTGGTAAAGTAGTTTTAACCATTCCTTAAATTTAGATATGATCTCGCAAATTAATTAAATGCTTTTTAATGTCTTGAGCAGCCATTGGTGAAATTGTTCTAAAATCCTTCTCTAATTTGACAATAGAAAGTATTTCTCGGAAGATTTTTGCACCAAATGCTCGATAAGGAACTTCTTCATCTCTTTCAAATAGAAGTTTATCCCTTGTTTCTTCAATTAATTTTAATGCTTCAGTCGTGTAAATTTCCTTTTTAGAGAACTCTTCTATTAAGTAACTAATGTATTCGTTGTCCAAATTGCTTGCCAATTGTTTGGTGTCTCTTTTACTTATTTCTTCAGGTTTAAATGGAGGTATCTCCTCAAGATTTTCTTCAGATACTGGTTTTTTTTCTTCAGATACTGGTTTTACTTGAATAGCAGGAATTTTTGAAATATTTTCTAGTTGTGCTTGTAAGTTTTTCGTATCTTGAATGGATTTTTGAAGAAATTTAGCTAAATTCTTATCAAGTTTATCAAACTGTTCAGATATAGAATCTAAACCAGTCAATTTAGTTTGAGCTTCACTTTGTAAAGAATAGACCAGATTTATCTTAGCTGCTATAATTTCATTAACTGATTGTTGGCTGTTAATTGATTCAGACATTTCCTTAATCATTTTGGCTATTTGCAATAATAATGGACCAAAAGTTTCATCTAATGCTTCTTTTATTTCTTTTTTTATATCTTGAGGATGATTGAGTTCAGTAGTTCCGAGGGACATACAAAACATTATAGAAATAGATATTAATAAAATTTCTTTTTTCAAAAATTTTTAAAAAT
>DAHXPE010000029.1 GCA_027364495.1 Candidatus Heimdallarchaeota archaeon
TGTTGATATACTATATAGAACAAAATTTTTATTGTTTAACCAATAATCATATTTTTTATTTAGTTCATAAATATCATCAGTAAATTTTTTATTAATTCTTAAAATTTCTTGATTTATTCCATTTGTCTTATAATTTATTTCATGTATAATATCTTCAATACAGTAAAACCCGGATATAACATTGTTGAAGGGGAATTGAAAATACAACGTTATAACCGTTAAACGCTGTATCCGATATATGAAAAAACGTCCAGTATTTGTTGAATAATTTTTTTTCTTTGAATGCAGGTATATTTCTCTTGTTCTGTCAGAAATTTTGTACGTTTAATAAATGCTGATTTGTTCCAGCAACATACGGGTTTGCTTCTTTTCTACTAATTTTTTTGTATTTTTATGGATTATAGATTAAGGTAAAATAATCGAATGGCTCTTTGAGAAAATATTTATTTTTTAATATTCCATTTTATAATGATGCTATTATAAAGTTTATCACTTCATTTTTTTTACTTGTAGTGACTACCAGAAAAGTAATCAAATTATTTAAAAGCTTCAAAAAGGAAACTGTTAAATTCAAGTATGCCAGATAATAAAATTAATTGACGCCATTTTTTAAATTTATCTATTTAAGCAAGAAGACAATTGCTTACCAGGTAAAAAATGGAGGTGTCAAAAAATATGGGAAAAAAAACAATACTTAATGAAAGAAATTAATAATTGTTGTTTTTTTTAATTTGATATTTTTTGCAAAAAAATGCTTCAATTTCATCTAACTTTATTTGGAAGGCTTCAGTATCTTTTTCTTGGCTTTGCAAATATGAACGAATGATGTCGAAGCTTTCTTGAACAGTTTTAGTCGTGATATGGTTCCTGATTTCACACAAATAATTTGAATCAGTCTCAGATTGGTCCAAGTCATCATTGCCTTTGGTTTCTCTTTCTACAATTATTTCTACAATCGAGGAATAGGTTAAAGGGCAACTCGTAGCAATTTCTAAATCAATGTCAACATATTCATCAATTGATACATTATCAGGTATTAAATTATTCTCATTCAATGACTTCCAACGAGCAAATATTTCGGGCTCAATTTTATCTGAAGGTTCAATAATTTGTTCATTAGGGAAAATTTCGAACCCAGCTTTTTTGAAACAATTTTTGATGCATGTTTTTGAAACGCTTCTCCAAACGATGAAGAGATAATTGATTGCTTGTTTGAGATCAATTTCAACATCCGAAACTGATTCTTTATTATCAAGTTGAGCAATTAATTTTAAAATTATTTTTGAACGATACCTTAGCTTGAAATTTTTGATGATTCCTTGGTCTAATGGTTGGGTTACAGCAGTCGTGTTTACAGGGAGAAATGATAATTTGATATTCGTCAAAACAATATCGGTACGATGACTACCAAAGTTATCTAAAAAAAAAAATCACGTTTGTATTTTGAGTTTTGAAGTGTTTGTCCATTTAACCCAACCATTCAGAAAAAATATTTTTTGTCATCCATGCCTTGGAATTACTGTTGTATTTCACTCCCAAATTTTTAAGGTTGATTCCTATAAAAAACCTTGGTTGAACAGATTTTCCAATTACCAAAGGTGCTAATTTTTCAGAGCCATCAGCGTTGCAGCAAAACAAAATTGTTACTCTTTCTTTGCTTCTTTCTCCTCCAAAGCATTTCTCTCCCTTGATTGCCATTGTTTTATTCGGTTTCATCTTTAAAAAAAAGGGCTGTTTCATCCAAATTAAAAATATCTTTAATATTGTAACCTTCAATTAACCCTGGTAAAATATTGATTATCAATTCTCCGTTGAAGTCTGATCCACCTTTCTGGACTCTCCATTCAGTGTGATATAGGTGATGCTGTATCTTTGTTTAAATCTTTCAAGCCATCCATTATTGGGATGAAATTCATTGTTTTTAAATAATTTCTCAAAATCTTCTGCTTTTTGCATCAGTATCGGACCATTGATAGGGATATTACTTTCCATTGCATCTTTGAGCCACTCATATAATGATTCATCAATATCTTCATATTTAGATTTTCTAAATCTTTTTCTTTCAGGCCCTTGTGTATTGCTTTCATAGGCACGAATTATTTTGTACTTTTCTGGTTGATTGAACCATCCATTCACTGTACTTTGCTTAGCGCCGAGTTCTTTCATGATCTCTTTCTGAATTTTTCTTTTATTTTGTACTGAAATGATAGCATGATTTTTTCCCTGTAATGAATAGTGCTTCCTTTTGCTTTGGAAGGCCATCAAGTGATGATTTTGGTGAAGTAAAAATCAATTTTGGTTTCATTTCTGCTTTTCATGAAACGTAACGTTTTTTTACAAAAAATTAAAAATAGAATTTACCAATCACAACTCATGAATAAAAATATCCGTGGGGAAAAAAAAAAAGATTTTCGGAAAAAAGTTAAATTAATAATTTTTTTTTAGCATAGTCCTTGGTCCTTGGCTGCGGATCGTTTTTATTATTCACCGTTCCCATGCACTAGTTTGAAACAGTTTTTTTGGTGTAATAATGAAATGTCAACAGTTAAAAACACAATAAATATTAATATTTTAGAGGGTCCCGTCGTTGAAAAAAAGCTCCAAATTTTATGATGAAAATTTGCCCTATCTGTGCTGAAAAAAAAACAAAAAAACGTTATAAGTGTTTTTTTTCATAGGGAGAAATTACAAAAACTAACGTTATAACAGTGATAACGTTATAAGCTACAACGTTGTATCCGATAAAATTCGATACTGTATTGCACGTGAGCAAACCAAAAATATTTTTCACAACGTTATAGACGATAAAACGTTGTATCGGATAACGTTATAAGTGGGTTTTACTGTAATGAGATTTACATCATATTATCCCGGAAGTGTTCATGATTTTAAAATATTCAAAGAAAATATCAATCAACATTTGGATTTTTTACGAAACGGTGATACTTTTTAAGGTTGATTCCTATAAAAAACCTTGGTTGAACAGATTTTCCAATTACCAAAGGTGCTAATTTTTCAGAGCCATCAGCGTTGCAGCAAAACAAAAT
>DAHXPE010000030.1 GCA_027364495.1 Candidatus Heimdallarchaeota archaeon
TATTGGCAAAAGATGAACGTGAAGGAAACTTGGTTGTCTCAATTTTGATGATCTTACCAGTAATTGCATTATCTTTAGCCCAATCGGAGTAATTTTTTTAATGCTTGAACCATATTAATATCTAAAATACCTTCAATTTCGATTAATTTTGATGAAAACCAGATTGAAAGCAATGAGAATATAGCTTGAGCAAGCAGACTGACATAACTAATTGGTCCAATTGTACCTGTCAAAATTGTCACATAAAGAGAATACATGAAACCAATAACCGGTAAGGATGAAAAGAAATACTCACCAGTGACACCAAATATATCATAGGGAACGGCTATAATGAGAACTAATGCAATTACTGGTAAGATCATCAAAATTGAGACAACCAAGTTTCCTTCACGTTCATCTTTTGCCAATAGGCTCATCATTACTGCAAGACTAATGAGAAGAATAGCTACAAGAGTCAATCCTAAAATAATGAAGGTAGCAACCAGAACATTTTCGATAGTTAGGTAGGGAGTAATGAAAGGTAAGATATTGACATGGAAGAATTGATTTAATAAATAAATTGCACTTAATGCGACGATTAAAAGAGTAACAAGCGTGATTAGGAGATTACTTGCAACTAAAATTAAACCGTAAAGTAATTTACCGTTGACGATTGATTTACGGCTTATTGGCTGAAGTAACAAACTTTCTAAAGTCTTTTGCTCTCGTTCTTGAGTAATACTAATGAGTATTAGACTTATAGGTGGGATCACGAAAAACATTAGAATATATATAGGAATGATGATAAGCGAAGATGCTTGAGTAACACTCACACCAGATTTACTACCTAAACTTTGAATCTTAATACGATCGAGGTTCAATATTCCATAGTCACGAACGATAATTTTACTATTTAAATCAGCGGTTAAACCTTGTATAATTGAAATAGCAGTTTCGTATTTGATTTGTTTGTTATTATAATAAAGATACATAAAGGCCGTTTCAGTTTTATTATTTATAAGAGTTGAAAAGTCAGAAGGAAAATAAATGAGGATATCAGGGGGATTATTACTAGTGATTAAAGAATAAGGATCATTTACATTAGATTTATTATCAATTTGGAAATTATAGGATTCTAAACCATAAATGATATATAAACTTTCATTACTATGAGAATGATCAACTACTGTTATAACGATAGGTCCTTCATTTCCTTGAGTGACAATCATTAGCCCGCCAATAGCAATTGACAAAACAGCTATAAATAACACAATTAACGGAACTGTGAAAAATAATATGATTCTTCGTTTAGCTTTAAAAAGGAGTTTAACTTCTTTAATAGCTATTGTTAAAGATGAACTCATTATTCAGATCCTCTATTGCCATTTTGATCATAACCAATCATATGAGCTACAACATCTTCTAAGTTTTCAGTCGGATTAGTACGATAACGTTCAACGATATTAGTAGGTGTGTCTTCGGCAATTAAATGTCCTTTGTGTAAAATACCTACTTTTGTACAAATTTTTTCTGCTTCAAACATATTATGGGTAGACAAAACAACAGTTGCATGACTACTGGAAGCCAATTTTTGAATTAATGATCTGACTTTTCGAGATACAAGAACATCAAGACCAGTGGTAGGTTCATCAAGAAAAATAACTTTCGGATGGCCAATAAGTGTCCGAGCTAAACAAACTCTTCTTTTCAGACCACCAGAAAGGGAATCAGCTCGTTGATGCACACGATCAGACATTTCAACGAGATCAATTAATTCTCTTACATGCTGCTCTGGATTTTCAATATTATGTAATTTTGTAAAGTAAAACAAATTTTCCCAAACAGAAAATTCTTCGTAAAGACCCGCATCCTGTGGTAAGACACCAACCAAATTACGGACCCGTTCAGAATTGGTAATTGAATCTAATCCTAAAACAGAGACAGTACCAAAGGTAGGTCTTATCATAGTTGTAGCTGCACGGACAAAAGTAGTTTTTCCAGCACCATTTTCTCCTAAAAGCCCATAAATCTCACCTTGTTTTATTTGGAGATTCAAATTATCTAGAGCAAGGATAGTAATGCCTTTACTCTTGTATTTTTTAGTTAATTGGTGTGTTTCAATTGCATATTCAGAACTAGACATAGATATTACCATAGCACATGAACAACTATTATGACATAGGATTTTCGTTATTTAATTAATTCTATTATTCACAAGAAAAAAAAGTT
The DNA here is from genome assembly GCA_027364495.1 of Candidatus Heimdallarchaeota archaeon. The sequence continues at coordinate 2,209 of DAHXPE010000030.1, forward strand.
TTTTCAGATTAAATAGAATACAGATCAGGTAACAGGATTTTGTTTTTTTGCAAAGCGCTTTTAAAAATTAAGAAGCTTACAACTCAAAAGAAATAATTTAATCGTAAAATGTCCTTTTAATTAAAAATTAGTATTATAAATTCTTGTGGTGATAATACTTAATACAGGATTATCAATTACTGACGTAAAGAGCATTAAGATAAAGTTAGTCACTAGAATGAATAAAATGATGTATTCAATTGTCAAACCTAATTTGGTTATGTAAATGGATATAATATATGGAGTACGAAAAACAAGAAAATAGATACCAATAGTCAAGGATACTCGTTTGAAATTTTTAGTTTTTAAAGATAAATTTTCACTAAAAGAATGAAAAAAGTTTCCAATTGCGGTGACATTTGTTAAAAGAGAAGTAAAAAAGATAATTGAAAGGTAATCAATAAAAATTATTAAGATATACTCAACTATTTGGTCTTTAGTGAATTATTGATACATCAAAGAAATAAATAAAATTGACATCGAAATTAGAATATATAAAGAAATGTTTTCGAAAATAGATAAAAGAATTACGAAATTCGTTTAACATCCGGATTGAAAAATGATGTCATAGTCTATTCGGAATATTTTACATAATTCTAGGAAAGAAAAAATTGAAAAATTTG
>DAHXPE010000065.1 GCA_027364495.1 Candidatus Heimdallarchaeota archaeon
TTGTTAAGATGTTAGCTGGTATTGAAAAGCCTGATTCAGGGATTTCTCCAGTAACGAAAGAAATGAAAGTAGCATATAAACCACAGTATTTAACACCACAGGAAGGCGTTACAGTTGAACAATACGTAAAATCAATCAATCCAGCAAACACTACCTCTTCCTATTTTAAATCTGAAGTTATCAAACCATTTAATTTAGAACTTATTTTTGATCAGGAATTACAAAATGTAAGTGGTGGTGAATTACAAAAAACTATTATTGCCGGTACTTTAGGTCAGGAAGCTGATTTATACCTCTTTGATGAACCTTCAGCCTATCTTTCTGTTGAGGATCGATTGACTTGTGCAAAAACCATACGACGTGTTATACAAGGGAATAAAAAATCAGCTTTTATCGTTGAACACGATATAGTTTTTCAAGATTATGTTTCTGACTCATTAATGGTTTTTCTAGGTGAATCTGGAATATATGGAAAAGCTTATCCACCTGTTGACCTTGAAACTGGTATGAACAGATTTTTAAGTAATTTAGAGGTCACTTTTAGACGTGATGCCGAATCTGGTAGACCACGAGTCAACAAACCAAATTCAAAATTGGACAAAGAACAACGACGGACTGGTAATTATTATTATTCTCGAGTTGAATAAAAGAGATTTAAATAAACATGGTTTCAGTTTTAATTTATTATACTAATCAATGTGACAAGAAAAAATGTACGAGTATTAAAATTAAAGAATCAGAAAACAAATTACCTTTTAGACTTTTTTGGTCGTTAAATCAGAAAAGCATTAGAAAAAATAGTTTAGTCTTAACTCCTAATTCATCAACCTATCTTACATGGAATGATAGAGAAATTGTTGAAAAAATAGGAATTACCGTATTGGATTGTTCTTGGAAACAAGGTGATAAGTATCTAAAGGAATGGAAATTTTCTAATGGGCGAATTTTACCCCCTTTGGTTGCTGGAAATCCAGTCAATTACGGTAAATGGCAAACTCTAACTTCTTTGGAAGCACTTGCAGCCAGTTTTTTTATTATAGGATTGGAAGAAGAGTGTTTTTCACTTCTTAATTTATATAACTGGGGAATTACCTTTTTTGATATAAATAAAGAATTATTATTTAAATATAAAACTGTTTCAACAAAAGATGAAATAATGAATGTCTATAATAATTTTATTTCAAGTCATATGAAATCATCAATAAAGTAATTTTACAATTATTTCATTTAAAAATTGAATTTTAAAATGAACTAATCAAGGAAGATATTCTTATTTTCAACTGAGCTTTTTTTAAAAAGCTAAATAAAAATCTTGTAAGGAATGTAATTAGAATTGGCAAGTAAAAAAGTTGTCGAATCTGGTGATTTTATAAAAATAGAATTCACTGGAAGAGTTAAGGGGACAAATGTGGTATTTTCCACATCAGATGAAGAAACTGCTAAGAAATTTAATATTTTTGATGAAAAGACCAGATATGGTCCTATTCCAGTAGTAGCTGGTCAATCTTTCCTTTTACCCGGTCTAGACAGACAGATTATTGGATTACCAATTAATGAACAGAAAGTTCTTGAAGTTCCAGCAGCGGATGCTTATGGAGAAAAAAAAGAAAGTCTTTTCAAAACCTACCCTCAAAAGAAATTCAAAGATTCTGGAATTAAGATAATAAAAGGTTCTCTCGTCCTGTCATTATTCGTTTCAATATCATAGGCAACTAGTTTAAGTTGTGGAATGTCTTTTCTATTACTTTCAGAAATTTTGGTAGCATAAT
>DAHXPE010000067.1 GCA_027364495.1 Candidatus Heimdallarchaeota archaeon
AAATAAACTGTTTTAGGATATTCTCTTACAATCACACTATTTTGCGAATGTTCCTTTGGTACTCCGTGAGTTTCATTAGCTGACAACTTACCACCAATTTAAATAATTGTTTTATACTTAAAAAGATTTTTTTAATACCGCTTTTTAGCAAAATTACATTACGAGAAAAAAAAGATTACTAAATCTTCAATTTCATATAATGGTCTTTTGAAATGACATTCCATTACTAATTCTAGTTTATTTTTTTAAATCACATTCTTAGAAAAAGTAATTGGCATTCTGAATTCAAATAAATCAGAACAATTTATAAGGAACTATATTTTTTACAAGGAATAAATAACTTTTTTTAGCAAACACTATATTAAATAGCTTCCTGATAAAATTTCATGATAGAAATTTCAATTTTATAGACAACAGTAACATGGTTAATGATTTAGGAAAACTTGGATGAGTTTTCATATATTTTTTTAAGCAAATCTGATATATTCAGCATTGTTTTTAGGAATAGGATTCATAGGTCAAAAACTCTATGGAATAAGCGTAGCAATTATTGAATTATTCTTTTTGAGTTTTTTATCCTTAGTAGATGATCCAGTTATTCCAAGAACAAATTTAAAAATAATAGCTCATACTAATAGGAAGTAAATATCCTTACAATCCTGCTAATAAATTTATTTCAGGATGGCAGATTAATAACGACTATATTTTTATTAACTAGCCTAATATATAGTAAGAAAAGAGATTTTGATAAAAAATTTATTTAGAATTCTTTGGTGATTTAAAAAAATAGAATCTATTTACTAGAACGACAGTATTTGATTGGAATAGTAAAAATAAAAGTAGTTTTTTCGCCAAATACAGACTCTATCCAAATTCTTCCTTCTAATAAATCAATGATTTTTTTAACAATAGCAAGTCCAATTCCAGAGCTTTGTGAATCTTTGTTTTCATTGGTTTTTATAAATAATTTGAATATTCTATCGTAGTTTTCAGGATTTATTCCCATTCCGTTATCAGTTATACGAAATTCACACTCTGAAGAGTTAACTACTTTGCTAGTTATTTTAATAATAACTTTATCTTTATCATTATATTTAATTGCATTGCTTATCAGGTTTTGAAAAAGTTGATAAATTCTTATTCTATTACAAAAAATCGAAGGAAGATTCGAAGATACTGAAAATTCACATTTTTTATCTGGGTCAAGAATATTAATAACTTCATTTATTATTTCATTTAAATTTATAGTCTCTTTTGACTCTTCTGAAATTCCAATATTAGAATAATCTAAAATACCTTTTATTAAATCTTCCATTAAGTTAACTCTCCGTTTAATTGAGCGTAAACTATTATTTAAATTTGATTCATCTAAAAGTTTCTTTTCGTCAAATAATTTTTCTATTAATGAGTCAATAACTTGAAGTGGAGAACGAAGGTCATGTGAAACTACATAAGCAAATTCCTTTAGGTCCTTGTTGGTTTGTTCAATTTTTTCAGATTGCAGTACTAATTTTTTTTCTATCTCTTTTTCTTTAGTCGTGTCTGTTACAATAAATATAAAATTTGTAACTTTTCCTTCTTCTTTAAGTCCTCCTAAATTAATAAGATACCAGATGGTTTCGTTATTAATTGCGGTTTCAATTTCAAATGAAACGGTTTCACCAGTTGAAACTACATTTGACATAAAATTCTTAATTTGATTTTTTACACTAAGATTTACAAGGTCAATAAATGATTTACCAATGATTTCATTTATATCCAAATTTAAAAAATTAGAATTAATAAAAGTAATAAATCCATCCTGGTCTGTTGTAAAGATAATGTTTGGTGCATTCTTGACTAAAACATGGAATTTTTGCTCTTCTTGTCTTAATTCTCGACTTAATTCCAATTGAACAAGTTTCTGTTCAGCTATTTCCTTTTGACTTAGTAAATTATCAATATTCTTTTGTTGTGTCACATTTCGAATAATTATTAGAACTAAATTGGAAGCTAATTTTGCAGTTTTGGCGTTAAAAAATCCCGTTTCCTCTGGGAATTGTATGCTATATTCGAAATTTTGGGATTTATTTGAGGTTAAAGTTTGGACTATAATTTGTTGAAATATATCTGCTAACTCTGGTATGGATTCGCTTAATAATGACCCCTTAATCTCTTTATTTAAAATAAAATAATTCTTAATATCTCCATGATACGAAATAATTACTCCTTTTTCATTGATCTCTAAAATAAGATCTGGAATAGCATCAATAATTGCCTCATTCTTAGATTCACTTTCTAAAAGTTCTATTTCTTTTTGTTTTTGATTTAATTCAGCTTCTTTCTGTTTTGTTAAATCTATGATTAGGACAATTACTCTAGAAAAAGTATTTTCAAACCCAGGTGGAATAGATGACCGTAAATGAACATAAATATCTTCTCCAAAAACTGTCTTTCCATCTAAATCAATTGAAAATTTTGTTTTGCCGTCATAAAAAGCAGCAACTTCGTTTAAGAATAAAAATTCTGAAGTATCAGTTAAAAAACGGATTAATGGTCCAGTAAATTCATTTTTATTTGATTTATGATAAAATTCTAATGTAGCTTTATTGACATCTATAATGTCTATTAATTGGGCATATTTTCCAACCTCATGTGGATTTTGCAAAAAAAAGATTTTTAATTCATCGCCTGTTTTTATCCCCATCTTTCTAAAGTCATCAAATTTGTTTTTAAGTTTGGTCCAATCTTGTTCCCAAATTAAAATAGGAGCATCTTCAAATATGCTTTGATATTTTGAGTTATTATATCGTAATGCTAATTCAAAACGATTTTTTGTAACAACTTCTACAATTATTGAAAATAATTCTGTAAATTGATAATCAGTATCTTCTCTTTTTTTAATATAATAATTAGCACCTAAATTGAGCGCTTTAATAGCGATATCTTCATGAACCATTTTAGTTAGAAAAATAAAAGGAATGGAATGTTTAATCTCATTCCTAATCTTTGAAAGTAAATCAATACCGTTAAAAGGTTTTAAGTTGTATCCAGATATGATTACATCATAATTATCTAAATTTAATTTTAATATTTCATTAGCTTGATCATAAGAATCTATTGAAAATAAATTAGGTTGTATTTTTTCTAAATTAAATTTGGATACATTTAAATATTCTTGGCTGTTATCGATACAAATAACTTTTATTGTTTTACCTTCAAAAGGTTTTGATCTATCAAAAATAGAAATCATAGAAAGTCAATTCTTAAATGATATATTTATTTATCATAATTATTAGACTTTTTATATTTTAAGTTAATATTTTGTAAATAATAATTAAAAAAGCTAATCTATTATTGTTTCATCCAGAGGCTGATGAGGTTAGATTCTAATGCTAGTATAATTCGTTCTATTAGTAAATCTTCGATTTCATATAAAGGTCTATTAAAATTTCTCTCCATTTCTGATTCAATTTTATTTTTTAAATCAGATTCTTTAAAAAAGTAATCAGCTATCACTTCCTTAGTTATTGCTTCGTTATCAAGAATTCGTTCATATAACGTCATATAACTTTCGTTAAGAATGCCATTTACTCGTTCAATCCAAAGAGATTCATTGTCTTTCAGAATATTGGCATTAAGAGATTTAATTTCTCTTTTAATTATATTTTTACCTTTCTCAATAAAATCGAAGTTGCTATTAATTGTCATTTTCAAAAAACTTTTGTTATTATAATTTTGGAAGTATTTGTTCTTAATTTTTTAATCCTCATTTAAATATATAAGGATTTGTAATTATCCGACAAAAATAATTGATCATTTTATTTTTATAGAAGAAATGAGGGTTTAAAGGATTTTTTTAAATTTATGTAATAATTAAGTTCACCTTTCAGATCAAAAATAAAACCAGATCACAAATTTTTGAGCATATACTGAAGAGCTTTAGGATTGACTTTCCCTTTAGAATATTTTACTCCTAGACCTACTAAATAGTTAATCTTATTTAAAGGGATTGGTAATTCAGAAAAATTTTTCGGATATGTTGTTTTTAAATAATCAAGGACCGAATTAGTATAATTTTCAGAATTGTTTAGTTCAGAAATATTTTCTAGTGATTGACCTTGAATAATATAATTACGAAAAATTTTCTTAAATTCTTGATTTGAAAGGTTATTTTCCTCCAATTTTTTTAATAGAGATAGAACATTAGAAATATTTAAATTCTGAAAGCGATTCACCTGTTCAAAGGTTAATTCAGTATCTTCAACTTTAAACCAGCTTAAATAATCCTGCCAAAAAAATCTTCCCCGAAGAGATTTTGAAATTGGTTCTAAATTTATAATAGTCTTAAAAATGCTGATCAGTTCTACATTATCAAGCAAAAATTGAAGTTGTTCATCATTAAGTTCATAATGATAACGTAAATCCTGTTCAACATTCCAAGGTAACGTATTCAAAATAATAGTTTCAAATATCGATTCAGGAATTTTAATAGATGGAATATTACCTTCGGGGATATATTTGTAATCAGAATTTGATTCTTTATCCCTTGAAATTGTTGTGATTTTATTTAATGAATCCCAATTTCTAGTTTCCATACCAATATTACTAAAATCAGTAATTAATTTTTGTCGTTGAACCTCATATTCAAAAGCATCAATAATATCAGAGTCAGATCCAACATTCTTAACCTCAACTCGGGGATGGTTCCCCACACTAACATTGACATCAACACGGAAAGAACTTTCCTTTCTAGTATCGCTAATTTGTAAATAATATAATAATCGTCTATATTGTTGGAGAAATGATTTAATTTGATAGGTATTAGTAAAAACAGGATCAGTAACAAGTTCAATTAAGGTAATACCACAGCGATTATAGTCGACAATTACTTGATCATTCTGGTATGATAATTTTGCTGGATCCTCCTCCAATTGTATTTGACGAATAGGAACATCTTCTCCTTGACAGGGTAAGAAACCGTTAATTCCAAGGATTCCATCTAAATTTTGAGTAATTTGAAATCCCTTAGGAAGATCAGGATAATCATAATGTTTTCGACTAAATTTTAGAACCGAGCTAGGTTTCATGGATAGAGCTTTTACTAATTTTAAACCAAAAGAAATTGCGGTCCCATTAACCGAAGGTAATGTTCCAGGTAAACCACGACAAATCGGGCAAGTATTAGAATTAGGGTTTGAATTGTTGTCAATACGGCAAGAACAAAACAATTTCGTGTGTAAAAAGTTTAATTGGACATGAACCTCTAAACCACAGCGAGTAACACTTGAATTCATTATAAGGACCAAATTATGATTTAAATGAGAGATCAGAAGGTTGTTGTAAATGAAAATCAGTAAGGTTTTGAATAGCATATGCAATTTGTAATAATTTCTGTTCTTCCCACCAACCCCCCATAAGTTGCAAGCCAATTGGCAATTTTACATCCTGTTTTTTTGTAAAACCGGCAGGAACAGATAAAGCTGGAATACCAACAAGGTTAGCAGGCACAGTTAATAAATCTGCCTTATAAGAATCCATAGGGGACTGAAACTCATCCCAAGAAAAAGCAGCATCCAACATTGTTGGTAAAGCTATAACTTGAACTGTATTAAATAAATTTGTAAATTTATCGATATAAAAGGATCTAATTTTTTGAGATTTGGTATAAAGTTGTTCATCATAACCTGTTTTAAGAGAAAAACTGCCAAGATTAAATCTTCTTTTCACTTCATAACTAAATCCCTGGAATCTCGTATTAGAGATACTCCCAGCATCAAAACCATATTGTTGTCCAGAATAACGAACAAGATTTGAATATGCTTCAGAAAATGCAGTTACATAATATGTAGGAAGAAGAATATCTAAATCTTCTAAAGTTATGGGGACTAATGAAATAAATCCCTTATGTTCAAGTAGTGTCAACACATGAAGAAATGATTCCTTTTGGTCCTTTGGAATAGATTCAAAAGAGTTAAAAGCTACTCCAACGTTCAAAGTTTTTTCTAATTCGAGTGAACTTTGCTTAAAAGGTTTATTTTTATATGTTAAGTCATGATTATCTGGTTGAGAAATAATTTCAAGTACGAGTGATAAATCAGAAACATATCTTCCAAAAACGCCAATTTGATCTAACGTATGTGCATAAGATATGAGACCATATCGAGAAACTCTTCCATAAGTTGGTTTTAACCCTAATACACCATTAAAAGAAGCAGGACAACGTATAGAGCCTCCAGTATCTGACCCAATACTGATTGGAGAATATCCGAGGGCAAGTATTAGAATTAGGGTTTGAATTGTTGTCAATACGGCAAGAACAAAACAATTTCGTGTGTAAAAAGTTTAATTGGACATGAACCTCTAAACCACAGCGA
>DAHXPE010000071.1 GCA_027364495.1 Candidatus Heimdallarchaeota archaeon
TTTTTGTTATTATTTTGAAGTTGAGTTATAAACAAAATAGCATCACATCACACTGTAAGTATTGAAAGTGTCAATATACTTTCAGGAGATATTAATCTGGCCGAACAATACCAAAAAAATGAAAAAGTTAATCGTAATACACAATTATTACTATTTGAGTGTTTGTTGCAGAAATGCGTTTCTTTTACACAATTATTTGACCTACCAAGTGAAAAAAATATACTGATTGACCTTATGGATTTGATCTATAATTCATTTATCCTCCCATCTTATATGGATCATGCTGAGATCACTCAGACTGTTGATTTAGCCTTGGAAAAAAAATATTTGATAATACGTAACAACCATTTTGAGTTCATTCCTTATCCAATGGATGAGATTGAGACACTCACTTTTCTCCAGAAACGCATTGAAGAAACCAATAGTGACATTATTTATTTTTTAGAGGAAATTCTCATTCAGGATGTCATGGATTTTAAATATATGCTTTTTATATATTCCGAAATTGCTTCTGCATATCATGGACAGATTTTAATGTTCAATTTTTTTCAACACCCTATTTTATCAACAACAGGCAAGAAAATCCTAAGAAAACAAATTTGGAAATCTCTTCACGAATCATTTGATCTTGTGTATGACCATTTGGCTGATACCAGTCTATTTTCTATTTTTTTTAATAAATTTTTCTCGCTTTTAGAACCAATCCCTTATTATGCAATGCAGAATTCGGAGGAATCTTCATATGATTAATTCTCAGATTAAAGATCAAATAATCGTTGAATCTATGCTTGGACCGATGGTAAAATCACGAACTACAGCAAATCTCTTAGACCTGCTCTATCAAATTAATACTCTTTTGCATAATGTCTTTCTTTTGAACCCCCAGACAACATCCTATAAAGCCATACAAGAGCTATTGGATCAGAATATCCTGACCTATGATATTGAATCTAATAGCATTACATTGTTACCAGTCTCAGCTGATGAAAAGTTAATATTGATAAAATCAGAAACTGGAGTATTTATGGTAAATCAAACGGAGAATGATTCTGATGAAGAGCAGTTTGGTACGTCATTACTGTCTATTGTCGATCAACCAAAGCCGTTGTTGAATGAAAAAATCTCAATATTTCTAGATTATTTGTTTATACCATATTCCGCGACCAATTATTCAAAATTCAGTTTTGAACAAAAACTAGCACTGTATGTCATTTTATCAGAAGAATATAATGCAATGCTTGTACAAAAGGATATTACTACCATGGCTCTTTTAGGTCAAGAAACTGTGTTGGTAATTATAAATGAAGTGTATAGTAGAATTGATAATCACCCACTATTATCTTCTATTTCCAAGGATAACTTGATTATTTTAATCCGAAAATTCTTTTTTGCCTTACAACAAATGGTACGAAATTTTTTTCCCGCTTAATTTAAAATAAATCGAGCTATTTTTCCGGTTTTTGCGATTCATTCAGTATTTCGTCAATAATTTCTAATGATTTATCTACATTGATAATAGGATGAATATTTTTATTTTTATGCGCTTTTTCTCTTAAGTAGTTTTTAAATGTTGCATCTTTGGTTAATTTCAAGTACTTTTTAAATTTAAACCCAATAATAACTACGGAAAGAGTTACCAATAAAATAATCGCTACTCCAACTAATAAAGGAATATTTTGAAGTATTTTTGAGAAGAGATCTTCTGTTTTTGAAAAATAAATTCTAGTAACTACATTTTTGTCTGAATAGGGACCTGTACCTGAATAACTAGAAGAATTATAAGTTGATAACCATCCAGTATGCCAATTATATTTTGTTTGATAAATAACATTGCCATGATAATATATCCCAGTAAAGTAAACATAATTATTGTCAATAATATAAGTCAAGTTTATATCTGCAAGAGTTTTAAAAATACTCTGGTTATAATACGAGATAACATCCTGTTTTGACTGAAATACTAGATCTACAAAATTGATACCTAAATCAGAATTGGTCATGAATTTAGTTCCATTTTGTAAAGAAAAGATCGATTGATACATAATGCCAGATTTATTGATATTATTAATTTTAACAATGAAGACCATTCCGTTTGAGATTTTAACAGGTATCAAATTCCCTTGTGGACTGGCTAGTTGCCAAATTAAGAAATTTTCACTCTGGTCTTTTAGATTGGAAAATTGATATTGAGCCGTATCACCTACTTTAGCCGTGTATTTACCACTGGAAGTATTGATGGATTGAGATAAAGAAGCTTGAACAACAAACAGGGAAAGTATTATTACTAAGTCAAAAATTCCAATTGATTTTAATTTTTTGCTGTCAAAATGATTCCCTGTTTATACCCAAATTATTTTCTGTCTATTATATATAATTTTCTATAAATGCTGTTTCTTAGAAGAATCTGACTATTAATGACTCTAAAATTGAAATTACAATACTTAGGTGATTGCTATCAAAACAAATGTTGAAATTGCTCGTATGATTGAAACTTTTTTTAATTTATTTATTTTATTATTTAATTTATTTACTTTATTTGTTTTTACAAACAATCTTAAAGTTATCGCGATTATCAAAGTGATCTTGGTTATTTTTTGTTAAGGAATGGATCTTGATTGAAATTAACTGAGGAATTGGTCATTATTACAAATAAATCTCCGAAAGCATAATATTCTAAATTCTCGTTTGACCTTATTGGATAGCATGTCTCTAGGACAAATTGATTCTAGGATTTTCAGTATTTGGTTTAATCATATAAAGAATATAACATATCTTTCAATAATCTTTTCGATTCCTATCTTGTTAAATATGCTCTATACATACTTTGGTTTTCAATTTCCAGATTTTATGAAATTTTT
>DAHXPE010000075.1 GCA_027364495.1 Candidatus Heimdallarchaeota archaeon
ATCTTTCTTTGTATTTTTTTTTGTGAAATTTTAAAAATTCTTGCGTTATTTCTTCCAAAAGATAATTATGAACGTTTTACTAATCAATGGTACAAATCTTCCTTTAAAGCACGAGATTATTGATTTTTTTGTCAATAGACCAATTATTGAATATGTAATATTGCTTGAAGGGAATAATATTATTACTCAACCCCTTTATCCTAAGGTCAATTCAGGAGTAAATTCTAAGGTAAAAATAATTTTTGCGGATTTTTTAGCAAAAAAACAGATCTTCAATACTATTAAAGAACTATTTACTAATCTTAAAGAAGTACAATTGGTACTTTACGTTGATAATAGCTTGACGAATTTTGAAAAAGATTTCTATCAATTAGATATACTTGCTTTTAAAAATTTGATAAATGCTGAGGTTGTTAAAAAAATTTTTGTCTTTCAGGCTCTTATTATAACTTTGAAACAGTATCAATTGAGCTCTCAATTTATCATCTTAGTACCTCATACTGCCCAAACACGACTAATCAACAATAATATCAAACAGAATGTTTTATTTTCGAGTCTTCATATGCTAACAACATCGTTTGCTGATGAATTTATTGATTACAATCTGTATTGTAATGGTGTAATTGATGATGAATATGTATTTAAAACCTTAGAATGGTTATTGTTTGAAAAAAAAGATAAAATCCAAGGTAAATTATTTTCCAATAAACAAATTATCGAATGGTAAAATTATAATATTTTTTTTCCAAGTGCGGATCCTATTAATCCCACAGCAAGTTCAGCTGTGGTGTTTTTAAAATCCATTGTTGGGTTAACCTCTACCATTTCCATAGAAGTTAACTTTTCTGATTTATAAACCAATTCCATTAATAAATGAGCTTCACGATATGTTAAACCACCAGGAACAGGAGTACCAGTTCCAGGTGCTTCTTTAGGATCTAATGCATCAATATCAAATGAAACATGTAGATAGTCAACATCTTGGGTAGCAATTTTTATTGCTTGACGAGCAACATTTGCAAAACTCATTTCATCAATATCTGACATGGTAAAAACATTTACACTTGATTGTTTTAATGTTTTTCCTTCTAAGGGATCAATATCCCGTACACCAATTAGAACCGATCTATTTTCTATCAAATTTGGTGATGGACCAATGCCAGTAAGTCTAGGATCTCCTCTGTTCGTATGTACTGCAAAAGGCATTCCATGTATATTCCCAGAGGGTGTTGTAAGTGGAGTGTTAAAATCGGCATGAGCATCAACCCAGATAACACCTGTTTTAGCTTTAGTCATTCGTTGTAAGCCAGCCATGGTACCAATACTAATGCTATGGTCTCCACCTAAAACTAATGGAAAACATTGGTCATCTATAACTGTGCCAACACGACTTTTCAATAATTTTGCAGTTTCAACAACATGCTCTAAATATCGTAATTTAGGATCATCTCCATATTCATTTTTAGATCTTATATTTTCTTCAAAATCATGACATTTGACATTACCATAATCATTGACAACGTAACCAAGGTGTTCTAATGTTTGTCTCAAACCGCCGATCCTAATAGCTGATGGCCCCATATCAACACCTCTTCTACTGGCTCCAAGATCTTGAGGTACACCTATAATACCTATTTTTTCCTTTTCTACCATAAATTAAACTCGGCTATAAAAATAAACTAATATTACATTTCTATTTTTTAAAAAAGACAAAGTTCACTATGTTAAATATATGAGCAGAAAATCATTTATTAAATTTTAGACAAACTCATAATCAAAATTTTTCTATTTCGATTACTCCTTTATAAATCTATAATACAGTGATAGAGTAATTCTATAGTGAATATAATTGCTAATTAGATTTTTATGAGCTTTCTAGTGAAAATATTATCTAACTGTCTGACAATACAAGATTTAAGGAAATTTATGTTTCTATTTATGATAAATTCTTTGTACTATGATTTAACTTAAAAAACTTAATTTTTTTCCTACACTAAAAACCTCCATTGATGAAAATTTGATATGATGTTCTTATTTTGGCTATAAATAGAAACCTTATTTTTCTTGAATCATTTTCTGTAATTCTTGTTATTTCTGTATTTGGTAACGTCGAGGAATTTGTCAGGACACTTATATCAGACCATCCTAATAGTTATTTTATATATTTAATTGGATACGTGGTAATTGTTGCAATTGTCATTTTTGGATTTTACAAAATTACTTATAGAACTCCCAGATATGAAAAGTTAATTAATAAGTCCCAACAACGCCAAACACTGCTTATTGATGGTTTGAAATCTAAAATTGATACAATTGACGAAAAAAAGAAAAAACAAGAAGAGAAAAAGCAAGCTAAATTACGTGAAAAAGTAGAAAATGTCCAAGAAAAAGAACAGGAAAAGGACCAAACTAGAGTCCAAAAAACAAAATCATCAATAGCAAAACCAGCTTCAACCTTTTCAACCTCAAGAAATTTAAAATCTTCGACGAATAGCAAATCTACTTCAAAATCAAAAACAGTTAGAAGAAGAAAATAAATGGTGAAACGACAAATGCTGATTAATGAAACTAATATTGATCATTTTTTTATAAACGAATTCTTTAAAATATATGTCGTACAAAATTAAATTTTAATAGAAGAAATTCAATTATGTCTAAAAATCGAAAAAAGTTCAATTTTTTATTCTATAAATAACGAAGATCATTAAATAAAAATACATCCAAAATGTTTCCTAATTTGTCAAATAAATTTTTTCTACCCTAATGTGAAGCTGTATGATTTCAAAGAAATTAATTTTAATTTTTGTGTATTTAACAATTATTTCATCCTTTCTAATGATTTCGATGGGTTCAAATAATAGCCTAACTGGTAATCAATCCTGTGATACGGTTGGCTGTCATGATAGCCCATCATCAATTGGTCATGTCAGTTTTTCAGTGGTATTAACAGGTGCACAAACTGTACAGACTGGATCTGAAGCTACAATCACAGCAACTATCAAAAATAGCGGCTACCCATTAGATAGTGTTTCATTAACATTAGAATCATCTTCATATTATAGCCTTGCCGGTGGTTCACCTTCTATTAATGTAGGAAATGTAGCAAGAGGTGGTCAACAATCTGAATCTTGGAATTTAAACTTTCATGCATCATCTGATCAATCAGCAGTAGTAACTGTCGATTTTTCAGGCCAGGCTTACGCCGCAAGCCATATGCAGTACACTTTTTCTGGTTCTCAATATACTTATTCAAAAAGCATTTATATTGTTACAACCCCAGTACCGATATTAAAGGTAGATTCTAATCCATTGCCTGAAACAACCTTATTTGTCGGTTCATCAAATACATCTGGATTATTAACAATTCAAAATGCTGGAAAAATTGATATGACAAATGTATCTGTTGTAACAAGTGGTCAAATTCTTGTTAATAATAAGACAAGTTTCGTTATAGCAAACATTCCTGCATTAAGTCAAATTTCTTTTCCAATTAAAATAGATACATCTAAAACAGGTGCAGGTACAATCACAGTTACTTATATTGGAACTTTTAAGCAACAAACAGTAATAAATATTTATTTGAGACCAAATCCAGCAGATTCTTTTACATTGTTCCTTGGAAGATTGTTTGGTTATATTGCCTACATTCTTTTGTTTCTTTCCGTAGTAGCTGGAGCGGGAATTTATCATTTGAAAAAACACATTTCAGGAAGGAAAATACGTATCTTACACTCAGATTTAGCCAATCTGAGTTTTACTATGGTTATTATTCACGCAATAGTGCTTACAATTCCAAATTCTCCATGGGCTAGTAATTATTTATTCTTTGAATTATTACCAGAACGTATTCCTACTGATATTGGAAGCTTAGGGCTTGCTTTAGGTAGATCAGCATTAGTATTAATGTATATAAGCGTATTTTCCGGTTATTATCTAGCAAAATTAATCAAGCGGTATGGTAAACGTGTAGGTATATCAATTCATATGCTTAGTTATATAGCTTTAATATTTGGCTTTCTTCATACCATAATACTTGGTGGATGGGCTAGAGAATACCCTATTATCGGAGTAATCTTATTTGTTTCCATAATTTCAGTTGGTTTTCTAAAATTTGATGCCCAACGAATGCTAAACAAGAAAAAGAGAGAGTATCAGATGAGATTAGCTCAAAAAGCACTTAAAGCTGAAGAGGAACAAGCATAATTTAAGTATTAATATTTTAATTAAGGTAAATAAAATCAAAATTAAATCTGGAATATTGTCTTGGATCAAAAATCAATTTCTAAAAAAATCACTTACGTTATTTTAGCAATTTTATTATTGGAAGTCCTAGTCTTTGCAGGATGGTATTTTACTGAACCAACCTACAAAGCAACTGTACTTTCAATTGTTAAAGATCATGAATCTCCAGATCAAAGTTATTTCTATACATCAACTACAAATCAAAACTTTTCTATTGATGCTATTTATAATGCACTCTCGATCTATTCTAGTTTGAATCAATCTATGCCCAATAAGAATGTTATTACCTCTTCAATATTGGGATCCTACAACTTCTCAACAGGTTTGTTTTCAAAAAATAATGTCTCTTCTCTTGAAACAACTTTTCAAGCTGTGTCAGCATTATCAATACTAGGCCAGGTAAACAAAATAAATAAGACAAAAACTATAGATTCTATATTAGCTCTTAGGACAACTGATTCTTTATTTAGGGAGTATAATGAGTTTAATGATTCAAACCAGATTTTGGTTGGCGAATTAGATCATCTCTATCAAGGGTTAGCATCTTTACGGATTCTTTATCAAAATAACACTAAATTATTCTCTGATATAAATAGTACTAAAATGATAAAAAGTATTTTTTCTTTACAATCTGGAGATGGAGGTTTCTTAGAGGGTATTTTATATAATACATCCAATATGAAAAATGCCTATTATTTAACTAAAATTTTTAGTTTACTGAACAATCCATTAAGTTATTACGAATCATTGGGATTCAGAGCATCAGATTTAGAGCAATGGATACAATCAATGTACACAAATAAAGGATTTAAGATGCAAGGCACATCAGAACCATCAGTTGAAGCAACTGCTTATGCTTTAATTACTCTACGATTTTTAGAAGCATCAACTCAATCTATTAAGGCAAACTATTCAGATGGAGTTAATAGCATAATGAATTTTTTGAGCACAAATTTTCTAAATGATCCAACTCGTAATTCATTGGACGTTCTGAATGATATTTTAAGTGCATTAAGTCAAATAAATCAATTAACAACGTTAAATAAAACTTATTTTAGCTTAACCGCTCAGTTTTATTTTGGAAGTATGTTTACAATAACAATCTTAGCATTTGTCATAAATATATTAATTAATTTATTTTTTGCTCTCAAAGAGGATGATAACAAATATTTTGAAGGTAAATTACACATTGTAATACAAAAAATAATTGAAGGCAACGATCAAGACTTATTAGAGCTTTCATCATTATTAGGTGAGACAATCAATACTATTGAAATAATACCAATTGAAAACGATGAAAAATTAGCTTTACTCAAAGCCAGTGCTAATAATGTTTTCTTTTTGATCTCATATGAAACATTTAATGGTCTTGCAAAGAAAATAGAAAAATATTCAAATCAGGATGATCTTTTGTCAGTCATTGACTTTTTAGAATCAGATATTTTCTTTACAATTGATCAGGGTCGTTCACATTTAGTAGAGAACAAAATATCCGACTAAAAAGTTAAAAAATACTTCATCCTTAATACATGAACTAAAATCAATAACTTACAAATTTGGGATGTAATGAGTGAAATTTTATTATTATCCCTGACTTTCTTTTTTGCATTGTAAATAATAGTTAAGAATTGAAGGGAATTTTTTTAAACATTGAATAATACATTTTTAGATAAAGAAGATTGATTAAAATGATAGTAGGAGCAGCAATAGCACCGCATGGAAGTTTGATTTTACCTGTATCAAGTACTGGTGATTCCAAAGCTAGTAAAATACATCAATCAATGGAAATACTAGCAGAACATATTCAATCGCTCAAACCAGATATAATATTCCTTTCAACTCCTCATGGTATTGCATTGGAAACGGATTTTGGAATATATAAGAATGAAAATGCCTATGGGACCGCTGAATGGAAAAATGATTATAAAGAGTTTACCTCTTCCCTATTTTTAGATGTTAAAGTAGCATCTTCCTTACTGCAAAATTTACAGACAAAATCACATAAGATTCAAGGCATAACAACCTATTCAGCTTTAGAGCCAATTCCATTACGCTGGGGTGAAGTCGTACCAACCTGGTTCTTGCGAAATATTAAAGCAAAATATATTATTTTAACACAACCAAGCAGAAGGATAAACCATGCTTTAGACATGATATCCGAGCTTGAAAAATTAGGCCAAGATGCCGGATCTTTTTTTAATTCGATTAATGAACGAGTTTTTATTCTTATAAGTGCAGATATGGCTCATACCTATCAAGAAGATGGACCTTATGGAATTCATCCATCAGCTCAACCATTCGACGATGAGGTTGAAAAATGGGCTAAAACTTTGAATAGAAAATATCTAATTGAGGGAGCAGGACCAATGCTCTACACAGCATTAGCCTGTGGTTATACAGGATTTGTACTGGTGGATGCATTAATGAGATCCTTAAAAATCAAAGTCAAGTCAGAGGTCCTTTGTAATCTCCACCCAACATATTATGGTATGATGGTAGTGAAATTTGCATTTTCCTAAACTTTTTTCTAAAAATATATATCCAATTATATATTTAGTACATTTCAGCTAGTTTTTAAACAAATAATTAATCAACGATTTGGAATTTTACTAATAAAAATTTTAAAAATAATGAAGAATTCCTCTTGGTACTGAACCTTGAGAAGAATGTTGATCTATGACTGAGAGTATAAGCAAAGTAACTATAATTCTGTTTGAAAATGCGGTTTGTCCTCCTTGCAAAACCGTAGAGCCTATTTTACGGCAGATTGTAACATCTAGTACTGGATCAGCTTCGTTAACCATTATAGATATTGATAAAGAAAAAGATTTAGCAAATAAATACAATATCAATGGAATTCCTGCCGTTTATTTTAATGATAAATTAGTACTTTCAGCACACCAAGCAGTTATGTTAATGAGCGGTTCTGGTTCAGTTGATGAAAATCCGTTTTCTTTACTTAATGCTGATGAAAAAAACGTTGGTTTTACAGATATTTTCGGAAATGGACAATCAGGACTTTTCAATCACCTTTTTAATCAATTAATTTCATCTTCAATTGATTCAAATGCTGAAATGCTGGAAAGGAGATTGAAATTTAATATGTTGGCTATTTCTCAGAAAACTATGACACCAGAGGCTTTTCAAAATATAACTAGACCTGCTTTAGGTGATTATGTTCATATTGGTATTCTCC
Organism: Candidatus Heimdallarchaeota archaeon; assembly: GCA_027364495.1. The sequence goes on from DAHXPE010000075.1 coordinate 7,439, forward strand.
AATCTATTGTCACATCTATTTTAGCTATTAACCCCAGATCAAGTGAATATTTGTATAAAGTTGGAAGGGATATGGGAAGATTTGGAAATGTCCAATTTCAATTTTTACGACATTACCCCCAAATATATGAACATTTTGAAACAGCTGATAAATTCCGTGTTCTTTTAGACGGTTTACAGGAACTTTACAGCGCTTATAGCTTAGGATTTCCTCTCTTTATTGCATCAAGATCTTTGATAAATCATATAAATGAAAAAACAGCAAAATTGACTGTATATGATTCAGCGTATTGTGCTCAAATAAGTCCAATAGGTCAGCCAGTGTGTTATCTTATAGCAGGTGAGATAGCTGGTCTGATTGAAAGCACCTTAGGTGAACAAGTATCTGTTGTTGAAACCAAATGTTTTGGTTTAGGAGATCCTTTTTGTCAATTCCAAATTGAGCTTGATAAAGAAAGAGATTTTTCATTTATAAGCGAGAGAAATTTCCTTTCCGAACCGGAAAAGGAAAGATTTCAACAATGTCTTTTAACTATATCAAAAAATATGTATTATAGTTCATTAATTAGAAATATTTTGCGACCTGGACTTTCAGATCATGTACATATTTCTGTGCTTCAACAAACGTTAAATGGGATAAAATTCAGTGATCCATTTTTTAGTACTCTTTTATTTTATGCTGGATTACACTATGGGAAATATGGTGTTGATTATGCAATAATAGAACGAATTGTAGAAGAAAAAGAGTCAATTGTTTATCCTATGGAATTTTCCAAAAGTTTAGAGTTACTGACAGCTTTCTTTAATGATCCAGCTACTATTTTAACGCGCTGGCAAGGGAATGCTGAATTAGAAATTATAAATAATGAAACAGCCTATATCAATATCTACGAATCAGCAAATGCATCTGGTCTAAATATGAAAAGTCCTGATTTTATTTTAGATGTTGACGTTGAGACAACCTTGTGTGATTTTACTGCTGGTTTTATACAAGGTAGATTATCAAAATTGAGTTCAGAAACTATTCAAGTAACTGAAGAAACTTGCTTAAGTGTTGGCTCTGAATTTTGTCGATTTAAAATAACGCTTAATTAGACCGTTTCATAAAGTTGAACATATAACCTTGGCCTTGTTAAAAAAAAAAAAAAAAAATTTTAAAGATTTAAAGGTTTAATAGGCCAATCAAGGTATTTTTGAATAATTTCTGATGAGATTGAATTAGATTTAGCAATTCGTGAATACAGTTCAGCACTTCCACGTTTGCTTCGTTTTTGAGTGTTAAAATCGACTTCATAAAGTCCAAATCTTGATGAATAACCTTCAGCCCATTCAAAATTATCCATCAATGTCCATTCAAAGAATCCTTTAACATTAACGCCTTCTTGAATAGCTTGATAGACCTTCATTAAGTGATGAATAAGATATCTTTGACGCCAATTATCATTATTCGTTCCAATGCCATTCTCCGTTATATATACAGGAATTCCAGGAAATTCCTTATTGATCCTTCGGAGGTTAAAGAGTAAACCATCAGGATAAGGCTCCCAGCCTAAACCCTCACAGAGGTACTGTTTATCTGTATCTGGACGTGCAACTATATTCAAATCTGGAAGTTTTTGACTGACCAATGCAAAATTGTAATAATTTAATCCAATAAAATCAAAAGAACGTTTAATAAATTTTTTTGATCGTAATAAATTTGTATATAGCTTTCCAGTCCTTAAAGCACGAAAGATAACTCCATTCATAGAATAATCGACAAATTTGGCAGAAATTCTATCCTTTCGAGATTTTTTATTATAAGGAATGGTGTAAACCATATTCTTGACTAAACCAACTTTCGAATCAGGTTGAAAATTTTTTATTATTCGGTAGGTTTTACCATGGAGTATTAATAAGGTGTTTAAAGCCTTTATTGACTTAAGAAGACTTTTTTCACCTGGTGGGAAATTACCAAGAAAATAGGCTGAAGTTGCAAGGATTTCAGGTTCATTAATGGTATTCCAAAATTGAATTTTCTCTGAAAATTCTTTTACCAAGGTTTCTACAAAGAATTCAAAATGTTTAAGATGATTAGATTTTTTGTTAAGTAAAGAGCCTTCTGCGTTCCACCAAATAGGTTCAGAAAAATGAAGTATAGTAATAAAAGGAGTAATATTTCGTTTGATAAGACTATCAATCATTTTATGATAGTGTTCTAAAGCATCTTGATCAATTTTATTTGGTTCTGGGATTACTCTACTCCATTCAACCGACATTCGATAAGCATTATTATTTAATTCATTTATAAGATTAAAATCTTGTTCATATTTATCCCAATGTTGACATGCCTGTTCAGAGGTGTTTCCATTTTTAATTTTACCAGGAATTTGTTCCCATTGCCACCATTGGTTATTTTTATTACCGCCCTCAATTTGATGAGCCGCAGTAGCTGTTCCCCATAAAAATTCTGGTGGGAAATTTAAATTAGTATCCATGTCGCCTAAACACCAAGTTCTTTGTAAATTTGTTGTAAAGCTGTATAAGCTTCTAATTTTCGTTCTGGAAGAGGTCCCCATCCTCGTGCATCAGAGTTTTCAGCTATTCTTAACAATGGCTCAATCTTAGTCATTATTTCTGTATTCCATTTTCTTTGGCTTAATTCTGAGTAGATATAATGTAATTCTCTCATTAATTCTCTATTATCTTCACTATCAGTCCAAATACTGAATGATTTATTCTCTGACCAAGAACCTGCACTTATAAAAGAAGGTTCAACTTTCCATTCATCTTTTGAAAGGGAACTGGGAGTAATTGTTTGTATATCTATCTTCTGAAGTTTTTTTAGAAAATTAATAAGTAATTGTGGCTGAGGAATTTTACCTCCGAATTCACGATAGCCAAAAAATTCAATGTCGCTGGTATAAATCGGTAAAAATTGATTTTGACTCTTTTTAATTAGGTCAATATGTTTTGATTCTTTGTATAGACTTGTCGTCTTACTAATTGCGAATCTAGTGGAATTCCACCAGCTTTGACTACTAATGACAGCATTGATGCTCTTGGTAGAATTCAAATTTACCTTTTCTAGTGAATTTTTTAGTGACAAGTTTAATCTTACCAAGTATCTTAACGCTTTAGTATAATTATGAATTGTTGCAATTGGGTTTTTTGAAAAGTAGGCATCTGCCAATATCTCAGTAGAACTTAGTTTTCTTTTTTCAAAGGGGTTTGCAACATTTGTGAGCATTTGAGACTGCAAAAGGTGCTCATGATCAATGGTAACCCAATCATAACCAAAATCTTTGATATATTGGAGAACTAAAGGTGTGATAGCTAATTCAGGAGGCCAAAAACCATTCAAATGAACTGGAAATGTTTTTTCCAGTAACGTACGTTGATCAAGAATTTGTTTTTTAATTCTCATTGGATTGAGTATTGGTAAAATAGGATGGGAGTAACCTGTTCCTAATAATTCTATTATGTGAGATTTAAGAAGACTTTTGAGCATATCAATGGTTTCTGGGTTATGATTAAGTAAATATTCAATCGTGTGACCAGTTATATTACAACAAATCGTTCCTTCAAAATCTTCAAGAGCTGAAAGCATTGTATTATATGAAGAAGCAACTACCTTAGGCAATTCACTTCTTGGAATTTCAGCGTAATCAGTATTCCAATGGAGAATTACATAAACTGATTTGTTCACTGATTTCCCTGCAAAGTTTCTAATTCATTTTTTCGAGATTTCAAAACAAGGCCAATTCTTTGTTTATCAGATGGATAAGTGAAATATACAAAGAAATAGATAAATAGACAAAAAAGCCAAGGTACAACCGTTGCAATTAGCATTGCATTTGCTAAAGCATTAATATTCGTAGTTCGAATAGTTTGGCTTAATTGATTGATTGCAATACCTGGAGCGGGAGTATAATAATTAAAGAAATTTACAGCTAACCAACCGACAATTAAAGTACCACTAGCAGCAAATGCGCCTTCAAAGAATCTGTCAATTGAAAAAGCCGTGCTTCGAATTTCAGGTTCAAAAAGTTCAGCAAAGATAGGGCTGTTACAGGCAGTTGCTGCCCAAGAAATTAACATTCCTGTTATAAAGCCTATGACTATATAGGCTAACAACATATCCGTGTTTCTAGGTAAAAACCAAAAGATAATGAACATCATGGGTATGCCACTAAAAACGGAGATTTGTGCCACAATCAATCTTCCTTTTTCAGGGTTCCACCGTGCAGCTTTATCACCAAGCACTCCTCCTAGTAAGTTACCTAATGCAGCTCCCATAGCAATAACAGCAAATGAGATAGCCGCTAATGGGGCTGATAATCCGATATATTGGAACCAATCAATGATAAATAAAATACTGGACCAAGGGATTAAACCAGCCATACCTTGTAAAACAATAAGATCAAAAGACTTATTAGACAAAATCTTTTTGACATCAGAACGTGAAATTTTGTATTTTTTCTCAGTTGATTCATTGATCAAGCCTTTGAGTTGTTCTTCTGAATAACCTCTCAAGGGGTCCTTACCAAAAATATGAATGAGAAATCCCAGAACAAAACTTACAAGAGCCATAGTAGCAAATGCCACTCGCCAACCCTGTATACCAAAAATAAGAGAATCAGATATACTAGTTGCATAAATAGTTCCAATAACTGAACCAATAATTCCAGTTAAGCCAAGTAAACCAAATGCTCTTCCACGGGAATTATCAGGATAATAATCGGCTAACAAACTACTAGCAGTGGGGTATAAAACTGCGAGACCAATACCCGAAAGTGCACGAGAAATAAGCATGGTTTCAAAAGAAGAAGAAAAGGCAACTAGCAAAGTAAAAATAGCCCAAATATAACAACCAAAGGCTAACAATGTTTTTCTGCTAAATTTATCGCCATAATATCCCCAGACAGGATTTGTAACGCTTTGTAAAAGTGATCTTATAGCGGTAATTAACCCTAATTGGACTGGATTAAAACCTAAATCACGTTCAAGAGAGTTATAAACGGCAGGAAGTAATTGAACATCTGCCTGATCAATGATATTCGCTGTGTTGATAAGAGCAACTGAATTTTTTCGATCATGGCTAAAATTCTTTGATGTTTTATTTTCGGACATAATTATCAGCATTAAAGTTCCAATAAATTTGAAAATTATTTTTACATTTCGATTAAAATGAGTTGTTACTTATATAAATCACGTAGTAAAATTGCTTTTTTTAATTGAATAAGTACATAATTTCGTGAGGGACGTCGTCTTTCGACAAAGAAGAGATTTCAGTACCATTGGATGAATTGAATTGAAAAATTGTTGTTTTTTCTTTAAATGAATTCAAAAACCATTCTTGTAATTTTTTAATAATCTCATCCTGTCTTACTTCATCAACTAAAAGTAATATTGATCCACCAAATCCACCTCCCATCATTCTAGCACCATACACTCCTAAAGATTCTAATTGTCTTGAATATTCAACAATTTGATCAGCTCGGTTCCAAGAAGCTTCAAAATTTTCTTTCAAACTTGTATGTGAGTCATACAAAAGAGCACCTAACTTTTTTACAACCGTAGGATCCTTGCTACCATTAACAGACTGTAAAATAGAAAAAAATTCTTTTACTCGAGCATTTTCAGTCAAAACATGCTTTACTCTTAAAGAAAATGGCTTATTGATCTTAGTCTCAATTTCATTGAAATCTTTGATCGAAAGCTCGCTTAACGAAGTAATTTTAAAGCCTAAATCTTGGATTTTCTTAAGTGCAATAGAACATTCATTAATTCTGGTATTATAAGGAGAATCGATTAATGTATGCCTGATTAATGTATCTAAGATAAGTAAAGATACATTGTCCGGTAATGATGTCTTTTCGTATGATAAATCAGCACAATTTAATTTGAGAACATTATCAATTTCTCCAAAACGTACAATAAATTGATCCATTATGCCACAACTTACCCCAACATAGGAATTTTCGACAGACCAGCATTGTTTAACAACATCAATTGGATTAGTCTTGTGATTATATAATTGATCAAGAAGGGTAAAAAGACCAACCTCAAGAGCTGCTGAGCTACTAAGACCAATGCCTTGTGGAAGATTGGAAGTAATAGCTATGGTACAACCAAAAAAAATGGAGTAAAGTTCAACATAGGATTTAAAAATTCCAATAGCATAAGTCAGCCAATGATCCTTTTCAGGAATATAAGATGAAATTTCATCTAAATTAATTATAAATTTTTCCTTGTAATTTTCGGAATAAACTACAATTTTCTGATCTTCACGCAAAGATCCAAATATGGTTATTTTGGCATTAATAGAGATTGGCATTACCAAACCAAGCTCATGATCTGTGTGTTCACCAATTAAATTAATACGACCAGCAGTTTGAATCTTGGAAATCATTTTATTCAAAATTTCTCACATTTTAGATCAATATTGTTATTGGTATATATGATAGTAAGTAATGTCTAGTTACAAAATTGCTTATTGCACTGAAGGAACCTCGTCAAAGGATTTAAACTAAACACCTTTAGGAGGAACCGCCATCATCTAAACGATTGGATGTTTAATCCAACGAATTCTAATTGAATGAAGGAAAAGGATAAAAAAATTATATCAATTGGTATATGGTGAATTTTAATAATAATTAACTTATTTAAGAGACTAACAAGAGCATCAACAACTAAAACAATGGAACTAAAAATGAAAACCAGAGCAAATAGTAAAAAATAAACACTTTTAGATTTAATATAATAATTAATGAATATTGGAACCGAAAAGGAGCTAATAAGGCTCATTTATACCTAACCTTTGATTTAAAGTTATGTAATCCAATATTTCAACTCATAGTATTATTTAATATTTTTTATGTTATTTATCAACTTATTTTTATGTAATTTTTTACTGATATGAGGGGAGGATTTTAAAAATTATTGATATTTATTTCCTTTTAGATTTCATAATGATGATTTAAATGGCTGAAATTAGAATAGATCCATTAACAGGAGAATTTATAATTGTTAATGACAAAAGAATGGAACGACCAGTAATAACTTCTCAATTAAAATCATCGCCTGAATGTCCATTTTGTGCAAACTCATCCAAAAGGCATCCAGGCTTACCTTTTGAATATGAATCCATTTCTGTTGAAAATTTATATCCATCTTTAGTATTAAAACCAGATCAGACTGATAAAAACATTTCTGAACTAAGAAAAGGAAATATTAATAAATCGATGCCAAATATGGGAAAATGTGAAGTATTGTTATATTCATCAGATCATAATTTAGAATTTTATAATCAATCAAAGATATTAACAACAAAGATCATGAAATTGTGGAAAGAAAGAGTTCTTGAATTACAAAAAAACACAGAAATAAAATATATTTTCATTTTCGAGAATCGAGGTTCAGCAGTTGGAGTAACTATATTACATCCACATGGTCAATTGTACGCTTTACCCTTTATTCCTCCTATTGTAAAAAAAATGCTGAAAAATCATAAGAAATTTTATTCTAGAAATAAAGAATGCCTTATGTGCTCAATTATAGAAAATGAAAAGACTGATGGGAAAAGAATGATACTAGAAAATAAATATTTCATTGCTTTTGTACCTTATTCAGCAAAATTGTTATTTGAAGTTCAAATTGTACCTACTACCCATCATGAAACGATTGTTGAACTACAAGATGAAGAATTAGAAGCTTTTGGATCAATTATACAAGCTATAAGAAAAAAATATGACTTGCTTTTCAAAAATAAAAAAGCATCTTTTATGATGATGCTGTATAACGCACCAGTGAATACAGAAAAGAAAAATATTTTTCATTTTTATTTACAATTTGTCTGTTTAGATAGGGATGACAATAATTTCAAGTATAGAGCAAGTGCGGAAACTG